>CAMHLH010000010.1 GCA_946185925.1 uncultured Treponema sp. | reverse complement strand
CCTCCATGAAAGTCCGTTCATAGTAGTTTTTCTCGTCGTCATACTCCCTCCTCAAACGGAGGATTCCGTCCTCGTAGTATTCAAAATCAGGATTTGGGCTGGTCTCGGTGAACTTGTAGACTTTTTTCCTCACGGTTTTTACGCCAGAGGTCCAAACGGCATTCTCTTCGGTCAAAACCCGGCCTTTTTTGTCGTATTCAAAGCGCGCGCTCCGCAATGGCGACTTCTCGCTTTTTTTGTCTTTTTCGTCCCCGTCCTCGCCGGGAAGCGAATACTCGATTCTGTAAAGAACAAGCCCTGACTCGTTGAAGGTGACATCGAAGCTCGTGTTCTTTGAAAAATCCGTCTCCGAACTTTTTGACGGAATCTTAGAGCCGTCGCTGTACGAGTATTTTCTGGACGAAAGGAGAATGAAATCCTTGGAATTGGAGCCAATTGAGAAAGTCTCGCTGGAGACAAGCCGGGCCTCTTCATCGAACACCCGCCTTTTCACTTTTTTCCCATAGGAGGAAGTCATCTCGACCTGGAAAATTTCCTCGCCGTTCTCGCCGTATCCCAAAAAACGCTTGCGGGCAGACATCTGCTCTCCGTCGTAGGAGAAACGCCTCACCTCTCCGTTCCTGTCGTAATATACAAATTCGGGGATTTCTTCCTTTTTCTCGTCGCCTTCCTGAATGCCCCTGTCATCCTTTCCGTCCAGAGCCGCCAAAACTCCGCTTCCGTCCAGGAACTCGGCATCCTCGGCCTGCTCCTCGCCGAGCAAAGTCTCTGCTTCCGCCCCAGAACCAACGCCGTCTTCAAAAAACTCCACGCCCTCGGTTCCGGCTTCCTGATTTCTTTTCTTCTGATTTTTTTTCAGCCAGCCTTCCCTCGCCGAAACGACATTCTCAAAAGAAAAAACGGGAGTGAAAGCCATGTCCAAAAGGAATCGTTTTTTGAAGGACAAGTCATAGTACAAGCCACGGCCGCAGTTTTCTGGACGACAAAACGCACTCAGAGAAAAAAATGAAGAGAAGAATATGGCGAACAGAAATTTTCTCAATTGTCCAAGCCCAAAAATTCATTCGTGTATTTTTCAGGGTCGAACGGCTGTATGTCCTCGTATTTTTCGCCGGTGCAGACGAAAGCGACAGGAAGAGAAAGCTCCTTGCCGATTGTGAACGCCACGCCCCCCCTTGCCGTCGAGTCGTATTTTGTGAGCACGATTCCGTCGACCCCGACGGCCTCGGAAAAGACCTCGGCCTGCCGAAGGGCGTTCTGGCCAGTCGTCGCGTCTATTACGATGAGTTTCTTGTAGCAGCCCTCGTCGGCTTTCTGGGCGGCAATCTTGTTGATTTTCTGGAGTTCGCGGACAAGATTCTCCTTGTTGTGGAGCCTTCCAGCCGTGTCGGCTATGACGAGCGCGCCGCCCGAGGCCTTCGCGGAATCCGCAGCGTCGAAAACCACGGCAGCCGGGTCTGTTCCGTGCTGGTGGGCGATGACCCTGATTCCAAGCCGCTCTCCGTGCATCTCAAGCTGTTCCTCGGCGGCCGCGCGGAAAGTGTCGCTGGCCGCGAGCAGGACGCTCTCCCCGGAATCCCTGTAGAGCTTCGCGACTTTCGCGGCCGACGTTGTCTTTCCAACCCCGTTGACGCCAAGCAGCATGTAGATGTTGACCTTGCCCTTTTCGGGGGCGAACGAGACGGACTTCGCATACGGAAGGAGCAGCGCCTTCAATTCTAGCCTGACGGATTCCTCGTCCTCGATTTTTTTTGAAGCGCAAACATCCCTGAGTTTCTCCGACAGCTCAAACGCGAATTTCGCCCCAATGTCGCCCTCGACAAGCACGTCCGTCAAATCGTCATAGAATTCATCGCTGATTTTGCTTTTCGCTTTGAAAAGATTTTTGATTTTGCCAAAAAAAGAAACTTTTGCCATTTTTCAACTCCATTTTTCGAACATTGACAGTCTATTCTACACTAAATCTGCTCTCCAGATTCTTCATTCTGTTCAGATTTCTCTTCCTCAGAATCAACATTTCCGCCTTCCTCCAAAAGCTCCGCCTCATGAGCCTTCCGGGCGGCTTCCTCCACCCTCATTTCTTCCATGCCGCTCAGGTAGCCGTCCCTGCCCCTGTCGATTTTGGCCTTGGCCGGAAGCACCCTGTTCGCCGCGAACAGATAGCGCACAAGCTCCACGACGAACCAACCCGCGCACACAAACGTCGCGGCCTGGCTTATGTTCGATATACGCTGCCATTTCAGAACATCGTCGTAGTCCGCCCGGTTCATAGAATAGGCCGTGTTCAGCGAATCGAACTCCCCGAGGCTGTAGAAAGTGAACGGAAGGGAACAAATCAGAGCGCTGTAGGCGATGTACATCTCGCGCCGCCGCCTGTCTATGTTCTTTGCCCTGTCGAAAGTCTTGGCGTTCACAGAAAGCGTGTTTCCGTCCTGCGCCAAATCGAACGGAACGAAGGCGAACGCCCTTTCCTTCGTCTCGGAATTCTCGAAGACCATGAGGACATTTTTTCCGTTCACGCTTATCGAAGAATACTGGTTCTCCAAGCTCAATGGGGAAGTCTCAATCGCATTCGCATAGAAAAGTCCGTCCTTGAATTTCTTCAACCTTATGTCGAACGAACCTGAAACCACAGGAACCAAACGCGCCACGACAGAAAATTCAGAATCACCGGAGAACGAATAGTTCACAGAAGCGGTCTCAAAGCCCGGAGCTTCCACGGATATCGTGTGTATTCCAGAATCCAAGAGTGCATCCTCCGCGTTCTTGGAAACCACGCCGTCAATGGTGACGATTGGATTGGTTACGGATTTTTCGGAATCGGCGGAGTCGATGTCGAAGCGGAGGAGAACCGGCATGTTGTTCGCGATTTTCGGCGACAAGCCCTGAAGGATTCTCTTCGCCAGCGGGACCAGGTTCGTGACGCTGCCGACTTCCGACACGACACCCACGGAAGAAGCCCCCGGATAGACAAGAATCTCCGCCGTGACTCCAATGTAGTCGCCATAGGAGACAATCGTTCCCGTCAAAAGTCCGTTTATCTTCGCGGCCGTGACTTCCTTGCTGAACGCGTAGCTCTTCTTCCCCTGGGCAGAGGCGTCGTCGCTTGCCTTGAAAAGCGCGGTCACGTCGTTTTTGTAGACAGCGACATTCTCGCTTACGATTTCCCTGCTCTCCTCGTCCCGCCTGAAAAAGCGCATCGGAAAGACCCTCTTGAAAAAGTCGGCTGGGCTGCGCCCCCCTTCAGCCTTTTTTTCAGGCTCGGGCCGTCCGCTCATGGAAAGTTTTTCAATTTCCTCGTCGGCGGTCTTCAGATTCTCCTCGATTTTTTCCTGAATCTCTGCGATTTTCTTGTTTGCCTCGATGAGCTTCTTCTCCAGTGATTTCGGCTTCTTCTCGGAAATGACAAGGGAATCGCGCGTCTTTATCGCCTTCTCAAGTTCAAGGAAAAGCGAAAGCCGCTCCGTCTGCAGGGTGTTGAGCTTTCTGTCGAGGATTTCACTGTCGGGAAGGACTCTGGTCTTGTTGAGGGAAATCTGTTCAAGGATGAGTTGTGGAATGACTTCCGCTGCCTTTTTCAGGCTTTCGGAAGTTGAATCCGCCTGCTTGGACGCAAAGACTTCGCCCGCCAGAACCCAGTCGTCAGCATGGAGGAAAAGAACTGGAATCAGCAGGACGAAGAAAACCGCAGCGGTTTTTCTGAGAACCTCTATTATATTGATTGTTGCGGAAGAATCAGATGTCTTCGTCTGAAGAGTCGTCGTCACCGCCAAGAGGAAGCCCCTTCCACTGAGCCTGCAGGAAAGAATCAATGAACTGGTCGATGTCGCCGTCCATCACAGACTGGATGTCTCCGACAGAGAATTTCGTCCGGTTGTCCTTGACCATCGTGTATGGTTGGAAGACATAAGAGCGGATTTGGTTTCCCCAAGAGATGTCCTTTTTCTCGGCACCGAATTTGGCAGTCTCCTTCTGTCTCTGCTCTTCGTAGTAGGCGTAGAGTTTCGCGCGCAAGAGCGTCATACAAGTCTGCCTGTTCATTATCTGCGAGCGTTCCGAATCGCACTGGACGACAATGCCAGTGGGGATATGGGTGAAGCGCACGGCGGAGTCGGTCTTGTTGACATGCTGGCCGCCCTTTCCACCCGAACGGTATGTATCCACGCGCAAATCCTCCGGCCTGATGTTGACCTCGATTGTGTCGTCGAGAATCGGGAAGATGAACACCGAACTGAATGAAGTGTGCCTTCTGGCGTTCGCGTCGAACGGACTTATGCGGACAAGACGGTGGACGCCCGCTTCGCCCTTCAAGTGGCCGTAGACATAGTCGCCCTCGATTTGGATTGTCGTGGACTTGATTCCGCCCTCGTCTTCCTGCAAATCAACGGTCTCAAGCTTGTAACCGTGCCGCTCGGCCCATCTTATGTACATTCTCGAAAGCATGTACGCCCAGTCGCAGGCTTCTGTTCCTCCAGCACCGGCATGAATCGTCAGGAAGCAGCCGTTTTTGTCGGCCTCGCCGGAAAGAAGGTTCAGGATGCTCTGCTCCTCGAATTTCTTCTGAGCCGCAGAGAGGTTCTCTCTAAGCTCCGCCTCAAGGCTGCCGTCGGAATCGCCCTCGTCCATGGCAAGCTCGTAGAGAGTTTCCATGTCGCTCACGGAATTCATCAACTCCTTCCAAGGCTCGACCCTGCCCTTCAAAAGCTTTATGTCGTTCATGACTTTTTGCGCCTTCTCAGGGTTGTCCCAGAAATTTTCAGCCAGAGTTACAGCTTCGGTCTCCTTGATTTTCTTTTCGATGGCTGCTGGGTCAAGTTTATCCCAAACACCCTTTATGTCCTTTTTCAAGGTTGAAATCGGCTCTTTCAATTCTTCAAGCATTTCTTGTGACTCCGTTAAAAATTTCTATCTATATATAAGATTATTTCGTCTTCTTTTGATTCTTCAATTGACTCTCAGGAGACGCTCCCAAAACGCACCTTCGCCATTTTTTATGGAGAAGTTCCGTTATAGCAAAATTTGTGTTGACAGGGAACTGGTATATCCTCAATTTGTCGTAATAATCGGTTACACCGTCGATTTCCCTTTTCAAAGCGGCAAGCTGGGCCTCGTTTATGTTCATGCACTCCCAGCACGCCCTCTGAATCTTCTTGAAACTGTACCTTGCGAGTATTGTGGCCATGGCTTTCGCCGAGTCCATTCCGCCCGGATCCAAAACAACTGATACAAACATCTCCGCCTCCGAAATTTATTTTATGCCGCGAATCAAATCAAGTACCACAGGCGTTTTTACAAGACCAAGTTCATCCGCATTGAGCTTTTTCTTGTTTTTGTCCTCTGGAAGTATCCGTCCGCCATTCTCGTCCGCAGCAGGTGCCGTGTCCGAGATTTTGTCGTCGTTGTCGCCCTTGGTCTTTGGCATTGTGCGGACAAGCAGTTCGTCGCCCACATTCACCTTGTCGTAGAAGCCGTTCTGCTTGAGGGTTCCAAGAGAAATCTCCTCACCGACTCTTGTGATTGTTATCGTACCGAGCAAATCCTTCTCGTCGAATTTGACGCCGCGACCAGAATCGGCCGTCTGGATTCCACCCGCCTTCACCACGTCGAGAACCGCACCTTCCTTCATGCCCTCCACGAAGCCCAAATCCACGAGCAAATCGTTCACGCTCCTCTGGATGATTTTTCCCCTCACAGGCAGCATGTTGAGCAAATCGCGCCTGAAAGCCCTCAGAATCGAGGCGAACTTGTCGTTGCCCGTCCTGAAATAACTGAATCTTGCGGTCTCAGTTCCAGTCCTGCCGGAATAGACCACCACGTCCATTGAGATTTCCCTGTCGGACTCGTCCATCGTTATCAAAGAGAAATAGTCGAGCTTGTTCTGACGAGCCAGCCTGTACGCCTCGCCATAGCCGCTTACGGAAGAGTCCTGCACGGCGACAGAAGTGGTGGCAACCCCTCCGAAAATGTCAGAGACCATTCCGGCGGCGACAACTTCGGCTTCCGGATGGATGAGGTGAGACGAAGACCCGGTATAGAAGACCCCGATGTTCCAGCGAATCTTGTCCAGATAGAAGGGGTCGACATTCCACTCAGAGGCGAGGGAGTATTTCATGAGGGAGTCATAGGCCTCAATCGTGTAGTTGATTTTGTTTTCCTGATAAGAGTTTTTCTTCTCGTTCGGATTCTTGATGCTTTTGATGAACTTGAGCTGGTTCAAATAAAGCTCGTTCAAGCCCGACTTTGAAATCAAATCAGCGAATTCAGCCCTGACAGTGGAGTTGTACGGAGCGATTCTCAAAGCCCTCTGGTATTCGTAGCGGGCCTCCTCGCCCATGAACGTCTTCGAGTAGTCGCGGGCCTTCTTTATGTGGTAGTCCGCCCACTTGTTCCTTCTTGAATCCTCAAGCGAATAGGTCTTGGTGACCAAAAGTTCGAGGGCCGCCCTCATGATTTCGTCCTGGGGATTGTCGAAAAGTGCGTTGTTCCACGTCGTTATGGCGGCTTCTGGCTGGTTCTTCTTCACCTGGGAAAGCCCCTTGAGGTACCAGGCCTCGGCGGTTTTCCTGTCCTTGGAAATCAAGTATTCGCAAGTGTCGATTGTGTCGTCGTACCTGCCCTGGCCATAGAGGATGCTGGCCAAAAGCACATACGCCTTCGTGTAGTCCTTCTTGATTTGGACGGCCGCCCTCGCCTTTCTCTCCGCATTCTGCAAATCTCCGCGCCTGGCGTCGAGATAGGCCGCGAGGTAATGGACCTCCGCATCTCCTGAATGGTATTTGAGAGCCTGCACTATGTAGTTCTGCGTCGCCTCGTAGTTTCCGTTCTCGGCCGAGAGGAGGGCAAGTGAGAGGAGGGCCTTCCTGTTCGTCGTCTGCCTTTTCAGAGCGTCCTGGTAAAGGCGGGTCGCACCAGAGTAGCCGCCGCTGTAAAGTTCAATCTCAGCCAGGCCGAACCTTGCGTCCACGTCGTTCGGATTCGCCTTTATGATGTCGCTGAATATTTTTTTTGCCTCCGCAAGCCTGCCCAAGGCAATGTACACCATTCCGCGGAGGTTCTGAATCTCAGTCCGGCTCTTCGCGTATTTCTCGGCCGAGTCGAGATATGTGAGCGCAAGGCTGTAGTCGCCAATCGCGTATGTGACCTCCGCCAGGTGGAACCAAGCGTCCCCGTAATATGGATTGGCCTGCAGGGCCTGGTGAAAATCCTCCGAAGCTCCATAGAAGTCTTCCATGTTCTGTTTTGAAAGCCCCATGTTGAACGAATCAAGAGCGCCCGCCCAAAGAGCGGAAGATGAAAGGACCAGTCCGGAAAATACAAGAGAAAATATTTTTGCGTTAATCTTCATTTTTAGACTCTCTATTAAAAAAAATTTGCCTTATTATTCATTATCGTCAACTTTAGGCTCGGCTTTTCTAAATACTTTTATTTGATTCACACGGTGGCCTTCCATCGAATGCACCATGAACTCGAAATTCTCGTACTCGATTTTCTCATTGACAGCGGGCACCCTGGCGAACAAGTCAAGCACGAAGCCGCCGAGCGTGTCGAAATCCTTTGTGGGAAAGTCGGATTCTATGGACTCGTTCAAATCCTCAAGGTTCATTCTGGCGTCGCAGAGCCATGCGTTGCCGCCCAAAGGCTTTATCGTCTCGCTCTCGTGGTCGAACTCGTCCTGAATGTCGCCCACAATCTCTTCTATTATGTCCTCCATGCAGACTATGCCCGATATTCCGCCGTATTCGTCTATGGCAATAGCGATGTGCAGGTGCCTTCTCTTGAACTCGCGGAGCAGCCCGTCTATCTTCTTGGACTCTGGAACAAAATAGGCCTTCCTGATTATCTTGTGCAAATCGACGACATTCTCGTCCCGCGCGAACGCCTTGATTATGTCCTTCACATACAGAACGCCCTCTACATTGTCGATTGACTCGCTGTACACGGGGAAGCGCGAATGCCCGCTCTCGGCTATCTTCTGCATCAGCTCTTCCTGGGGAGTGTCTATCGAAATGAAATCGACATCGATTCTTGGAATCATGACTTCTTTCACAGAAGTCTCGGACAAATCCTCGATTCCCTTTATCATGTCCTCCTTTTCCTCGGACCTGATGTCGCTAAGCTCGCCTCCGTCGCCTTTCGACGAATCCTTGCCAGCGAAATTTTTACTGGAGGGTTCGTCATCCTCCTTCCGTTTTTTGCCAAAATTGAACAATCCCATTTTTTCCACCCTTTATTCTTCCAATCAGACGAGCCTGACATCCAAAAATTCTTTCAACGCATCTTCCTGCATCTTCAGCATCTCGTCGGTAACCTCGACGCCAGGCTCGACATGGGCGTCCCCATGGTCGTAGCCGTTCAAGTGCAGAGTGCCGTGGACAAGCAGCCTCTTCAGTTCGTCGTTCATCTCCACCCCGAAATACTCGGCGTTCTTCGGCAGTGTCTCAAAGCTTATCAGCATGTCGCCGGCGATGTACCACCTGCCCTCCTCGTCCTCGTACTCGTCTCCGTTCTCGTATTCGAGAATGTCGGTGGCGGAGTCGATGCCCCTGTCGCGCTTGTTGAAATCCCGGATGAATTCGTCGTCGCAGAACATTATTGAAATCTCCTCGTCGTCGTATCCGAATTTTTCAAGCACGCGCTCCTCAAAATCCTCTATTTTTCCGGACTCCACCAAATCGAACACCCACGCGTTCGCTTCGTTCCTCTCAAGGTTCTCCTGAATCGAAAGCAGAATCCTGTTTTTTCTTTTAGGCTCTTCCATTGTCCATGCCTCTATTTTTCCATCAATTTTTTCTTTGATTCGTCGTCACTGTCCGAGTTGTCGTCGGCATCGTCGTTTTTGTCCCCGTCCGCAGGCGTTTCTCCGTCGTCGGAAGCGGATTCGGCCCCATCGGAATTGTCCTGAATGACAATCGGCTCGGAATCAGAATCTTCATCCTCGGGGGTCGTCTCATGAATCACAATCGACTCGCCAGCCGTCGAATCGGAGACAGTCTCCTCTCCATCTCCCGCACCAGATTCAACTGCGGCTGCCGTTTCAGAAGCGGCATTCTTTGCAGCATCTCTGTTTTCAACCGAACCTGAATTTTCCGAGTCTTTCTTCTCTTCGATTTTCTTTGGCTCGTCGGGGTCCTTCTGGTTCGGATACTTTATCCTTGAATGGTAGTGGCCCGTCAAAATCTGCAGGAACGCCTTTTTTATGAGCGTCAACTCACGGAAGGTGAGCCCACAGTCGTCGAGCTGGTGGCCGTTGATTTTTCCGTCGATGAGGGTCTGGATGAATTTTTCCAGACGCTCGGGAGTCGGGCTGTCAAGACTCCTGCAGGCGGCCTCCACAGTGTCGGCGAGCATCACGACGGCACTCTCGCGCGACACCGGAGGATGCCCTGAATACGAGAAATCCTCGACGGAGACGTTCGGGTCGGCCTCCTTTGCCTTTGCGTAGAAGAAGGCAATCAAGCCGTTGCCGTGGTGCTCCTCGATTATGTCGATGACCTGCCGAGGCAGATGGAGCTTTTTCGCGATGTCCACGCCCTTTTTCACATGGCTCTTTATGATTGAAGCCGAGATTGCGGGACTCAGGGAATCGTGCTTGTGCTTGGTCTCGCCCTCCTGGTTCTCCGTGAAGTACTCCGGCTGCTCTATTTTTCCGATGTCGTGGTACAAGGATGCGACGCGCGCCAAAAGTGCGTTCGCTCCGATTTTCTTGCAGGCGGCTTCGGCGAGCTGGGCGACCATCGTGCTGTGGCTGTACGTTCCAAGCGCGTAAATCTGCATTTTCTGGAGAACTTCGGTGTTCGTGTCGCTGTTCAAGTCCATGAGCCTGAAAACCGAAGCCGTGTTCATGAGGTTCTCAAGAGGCGTCAGAAGACCGAGCACGAAGATGCCCGAGGCGAACGCGTTGAGGGCGACTCCTGGAAGCACAAGGAAGCAGTCCTTGAAGTCGTCGTTGAAAATCACCTTCAGGACAACGATGAAGACCTCCGCAAGGACGGCCTGCAGAATCGAGGCGAAAACGATGTCCGTTCGCTTGGAGATTTTCCTCATTATTCTCGCCGACGAAAGTCCCGTCGCCAAAGTGAAGATGAAAGGAACAGGCTGGAAGCCGGTCGCCACAAAGATGCCCGAAGCCAGGACGAACGTGTAGAGGAAGGCCGAAAGCTGGCCGAAAAGAATCGCGACCAAAAAGACGCTCAAAGTGGAAGTTATGACCACAGATATCCTGTACTGAGACTGGAAGATGAGCGACTTGTAGGCGAAAGCGGCTATGCAGAACGACATGATGAAAAGGACGGACTCAAGAATCAGCTCCTTCATCTCCGCGCGGCGGCCAAGTATGACAGGGCTGAAGAGCACAATCCACAAGGCTCCAATCAACACCAGGAAGAAAATGCTGTTGCCGATTGTCCTGTAGTCGATTGTGACCGGCACATCGGAAAGCTTGCGGAGCTTCAGAAGCCCCTCCTCCGATATCGGAAAACCCTTCTTTATGATTTTCTCCCCCTCTTCGATTTCGACAGGATAGGCAGCGGTTGCTTTCATGGACTTGGTGGCTATGACGGTCTTGTCCGCGCACTGGCCGACCTCATACTCCTCGGCCGTGTAGGCGGAAAGGGAATCGGTAGTGTTCGCGCTGAAATAGACGACGGCGGACACGGCGGCGAACACCAGCATGCCGAGCAGAATCCTGCCCCAGTCCCTCTTCATGAACGCGCCGAAATTCCGCAGGCATTTCGAGAAAGACCTCTCCTCGATGTGGATTTCAGAGTCGTGCCCGGCAGGATTTTCCCCCGTCAGCACTGACGGAACAGCTCTCTCTTCGTTTTCTGACATTTTCACTATCTCCTATTTGAATATTCAGACCTTCCGGCATTTTCCATCTCCTCGTTCTCCGAATCGATTTCATAAGCCCTTACAATCTTTCTGACCAAGGCCGACCTGACCACGTCCGTGTCGTCGAGTTCGACTATGCTTATTTCGGGGATGCCCCTCAATATCTTCAACGCATGAAGAAGCCCTGACTTCGCCCGTCTCGGCAAATCTATCTGCGTGGAATCTCCGGTTATGAACATCTTGGAATTCTCGCCCATCCTCGTGAGGAACATCTTCATCTGTTCCGTCGTGGTGTTCTGCGCCTCGTCCAAAATCACAGCGCAGTTCGAAAGCGTGCGCCCCCTCATGTAGGCGAGCGGAGCTATCTCAATGACACCGTTCTCCGTGAGCTTCTGGACCATCTCGCGCGGAATGCAGGCTCCCATCGAGTCATAGAGCGGACGCAGGTAGGGATTTATCTTCTCCTCCAAAGTGCCCGGCAAGAAGCCCAAACTCTCGCCCGCCTCAACGATTGGCCGGGTGAGGATTATCGAATTGACCTTTTTGGACAGGACAAGCCGAAGCGCCTCCGCCACCGCCAGAAAAGTCTTTCCAGACCCCGCCGGTCCCACCGCGAAGACAAGGTCGTTCTTCCTGAATTCCTTCACAAGGACAGACTGGTTCTTCGTCTTCGGATAGACTCTGTGAGTCCCTCCAGGAATCTGTATGGCGGCCTCCCCCGCGTTGAAATTCTGGGAAGAGCTGGAAGACTTTTCCCAACCGACAAATCCAGTGTTCAAAATAGATTCGACCAAATCGAGGGAGCACGAGCCGCTCTCGGCGATTTCATCGGTGATTCTGTCTATTATGAATTTGAATTTCTGCTGAATCCCGGCATCATCGTTCTCTATTGAAAGTTCATTTCCCTTCGTGTACACGGGGGTTCCGAGATATTCCTCAATAAGCTTCAAGTTGCAGTCATTCGTTCCGCAGACATTCGAAAGCAAATTGCTGTCCGACAGGACGATTGTGTATTCTTTTTCCATCTTTTCTCAATTCTACCCTAAGAAACGACAATTCACAATTAACAAGAGCCAGAATAGCCCCAATCAATCGGACGGATTCAACTCCCAGACGCTCTCCTTCGTCGTGTCGTCAAGCTCGTACTTGAGCTCCGTCTTCATGCTCGACAACGGCCTCCAGGCTATGCTCAGCGAAATTTCAGGGCTGAAGTCGTAGCTCTTCGTTCCGTCCGTCTCCGAGATGAGCGTCGGAGACACCGACATGGAGAATTTCAGGTCCCAGTCGTCCAGGTCGTGCGTCACGGAAAGGCTGACGGACTTCATCTTGAACGCGCTCGACTCCCTTTTTTCCTTGTCGTCGAAGCGGAAGGAGTCCATCAAGTCCTTGAACCAGCTTCTCTCGCCGTTTCCGGCATAGTAGTATTCGTAATTCTCCTCGGTGCAGAAATATCTGTAGATTACGCTGTTCCTAGTCTCCGCGCTGAACGAAACGTCCAGGAAATTGTTGATTTTGAACGTGAGTCCCGGCTTGAAGCTGAAATAGCTGCTGGTGGGCCTCAAAAAGTCGTAGACCACGCTGGTCGTCAGTGTCGGAGCGAACGAGACCCTGTCAGACCAGTATTTGTAGGTCGAGGAAGGCTTCGTGTACGAGAGGGTGAGAGAATAAGGCTGGAACTTCTTGTCGTCGCTGGAATTGGACTTCCACCCCCTTCTTGAAATAACGTTTCCGTCGTTGTCCGTGACCACGTTGAAATAGTAGCCGGCGACATAGCTCGCCACATAGGAGAGCTGGGCGCCATAGCCGGAAAGCGATGACTTGAACGATTCGTGGTCCCATTCCTCGAAGTCGAAGACGTAGGACTGGGAAAGCTTGAGTTTGCTGTTGAAGAGCGAAACGGAAAGCGATTCAGAAAAATCCTGCTTGATCCACTTTTCCCAAGTGTCGGCGTTTGATTCGGTCTGCTCGGTCTCGTTCTCCTTGATTCCGCTGGAAGCCGAGAAAGTCACGCCCGGAAAGCCCAGAGTGAGAGTTCCGGTGTACGACTTGTACCTCGGCGGCAGAGTGGAAGTCAAAGCAAGGCTCTGCGTGAATTTTCCGTCAAGCTCGGAGGCCGCAAAAGTTCCGGTCATGCTGTGGGTGGTGAATTCGTCCTTGTCCCAGAAGTCGAAGACGTGGTATTCCCATTCCGGGTCGTCGTCGTCGCTCGTGTACTCGTCGGAAAGAAACTCTGTGTCCACAAGCACCATCGTTGAATTCCATGCGAGCGAAGTGGCGGAAAAATGCTCGGTCAAATAGAAGGGCTTCAAGGTCGCCGAGTTCGTGTTGGAAAGATTGAGTTTTCTGGCGTTGTAGTCGGTCTTCTTTATGGAAAGCTGCGAGGCTTCGGTGTAGCCGCCGTTCGAGGTGCTTTCCTTGCCGTTCTCGTCGATTTCCGCCGATTTGAGGTACGGGTGCTTCTGATAGACCGGATTGAAAGTGAAACTGTCCGAGAGCGAGAAGAAGCCGCCCTTATAGCCGAGTGAGCTTTTCAGCGTGACGGGGGACTTCACGTTTATGTAGGTTGACTGCATGTCGCTCCAGGCGAAATCCTCAGGAGTCTCAAGAGCCGTGGAGGAATACGAGAACTGCGAGGTGAAATCGGGAGTGACAGTGTAGCCCAAATCGTAGGTCAAATCGCCTATTGATTTCACGGAAGCCGAATCCACATTCAGCGAAGGAAGCACAGACTCGTCAAAGACGACTTTCACTTCGGCATCCTTCTCCTTCTCCGCCTTCTTCTTCTCCTCCTCCGCTTTCCTTTCTTCGTCGGACAGCGATTTCAGCCTCTCTTCCTCGGCCTTCTTCTCCGCGTCCTCCTTCTCCTTCAAAAGCTCCTCCTCCGTCTTGAATTCGTCGATTTTGACAAGGCTTACAGCCGATTTTGATTTGCTAGAAGAGGATGAAGCCGGATACTTGAAAATCGTTCCCGCTATCGAGAGAGTCGACTTGAAAGGGTTCACCTGCGACGGATAGTAGAATTTTCTTGCAGGCGTGTAAGTCGCCCATGTGGAGTCGTCGGCGTATTCGTCCCTGTCGGTGAGGGTGGCGGCCTTGGAGGAATAGACTACGGAAGACGAGAAGCTGGACACGGAAAGCGAGGAAATGTAGGGATTGACGGTTTCTGGAAGCGGAATCTTGTAGCTTCCGTTCAAATTCCATGTGAAGCTCGAAATCTCGGTCGCGTCGTCGTCGTCATCGTCGTCGTCGCTTTTTCCGCCGTTCATCGCGTAGCCAATCCAGTCCATCGACTCCACCCGGTTGTTGAAGTCATAGTCGAAATAGGGGTCAGAATAGATTGGCATGCTCAAGTTGAGGGTGAGAGGCTTCGCCAGCGTCATCTTCAAATTGGCCTGGTACCTGAACGGAGCCTCCATGCCCATGAAGTTCGAGCCGTCGGACACCTTGTCTCCGAGCGCGTTGTATGGAGTGTAGACGGAATTGTTCTTGAAGACGGTGTTGGAAAAGCCTAGCTCCATGTTCGCCACCACGGAAGTCAGATAGGAGCCGGGTACAATGTTCGCGTCGATTCCGGTCATGATTCCGAGGTTCTCGTAGTAGTCCGCCATGATTTTGACGTAGTGGCTCGTGTCGCCCTTGAAGTCCTCGTCGAGGTTGTGGAGGACCAAGCCCTCCCTCACCTGCTCCTTCATGGAACTCGTGTTCATGAGGCTGAAGAAGTTGATTTTGTCGTCATCGTCGTCGCTGCTTGTGGAAGACGAGTCCGCGGACTTTCGGCCATAAAGATAAGTCGTCGTGTTGAAGAAGTAGCCGGTTCGGGACTTGTAGCCGAAAGACGGGTTGAAAATCAGCTCGTCCTTGGGATAGTAGAAGGCAGGAAGCCACAGAAGCGGGACACGACCAACGTACAAGACGGCGTTCAGGAACGCGAACTCTCCGCCCGGCAACAGCCAAATCCTCGAAGCCTTGATTCTCCAGTGCGGATCCTCGTCGTCGCAGAAAGTGAGGTTCCCGGACTTGAACGCTATCGTGCCGCCCGAGTCGCGCCCGAACATCTCAGAAGCGACTATGAGCTTGGAGCCGCTCGGCAGGTTCAGGGCGTCGCTCGAAGTCTGCACCGCGCGGCCGTTGTCGAAGATGCCCTCAAGAGTGACGGTGTTGAACAGAAGGGAATCGGCAGTGACAACCTCCCCTCCGCTCGACCCGCCGGAAGACTGGTCGAGTTCGACGTTCCCCTCGGCGTAAATCATGTCGTTCCCGCGGTTGTAGTTGATTTTGTCGGCCTTTATCGTGGTCGTCTTGGAGCCGCTCGTGACGCTCACCTTCACGTCGCCCGTAAGCACAATCGTGTCGGAACCGTTCTCCTCGTCCTTCTTGTACTCGGACTTCTGGGCGGACTCGATTTTTATGGCGGACTTCTCGGCGGAGAACACAAGGGAAGCCATGTTCAAGAGAAAAAACAGGAACGGCGCGAAAAAAAACTTTTTGATTCTCATTTCTCAGACGGCAGGCGGAAAGCGATTGTCAATCCGGCATCCTCCTATCTCAGGAATTTTCCAGTGAAAGAGCCTGTCTCGTCGGCCCTCTCGGCAATCTCCTCCGGGGTGCCGGTGTCGACGACGGTGCCTCCGCGGAATCCGCCGTCAGGCCCCAAATCAATTATGAAGTCGGCCTGCTTTATCACGTCCAGGTTGTGTTCTATCATCACGACAGTGTTTCCCTTGTCCACAAGCCTCTGAATCACTTCCATGAGGATTTTCACGTCCGCGAAGTGGAGGCCTGTCGTAGGCTCGTCCAGAATGTAGAGAGTCTTTCCGGTGGACGGCCTGGCAAGTTCAGTGGCAAGCTTCACGCGCTGCGCCTCGCCACCCGAAAGCGTCAACGCGTTCTGCCCGAGCTTTATGTAGCCAAGCCCGACGGACTTCAAAGTCGAAAGTTTCCTGTAGATGTGCGGAATCGAGTCGAAGAAGTCGCACGCCTCCTCAATCGTCATGTCCAGAACGTCCGAAATCGACTTCCCCTTGTAGAGGACGTCCAAAGTCTCCTGGTTGAACCGTTTTCCGTGGCAGACGTCGCACTGGATGAAAACGTCCGGCAGGAAGTTCATCTCGATTGTGAGCGTTCCCGCGCCCTGGCATTTCTCGCAGCGGCCGCCCTTCACGTTGAACGAGAAACGCCCGCCCTTGTAGCCCCTCGCTTTTGAATCAGGAAGTGACGCGTAGAGTTCCCTTATCGAATCGAAAACGCCGGCGTATGTAACGGGATTGCTCCTCGGAGTGCGCCCGATTGGACTTTGGTCGATGTTTATGACCTTGTCGATGCCCTCGATACCCTCGATTCCGTCGAAATCGCCGACAGGATAGTCGGTCTTCATGAGCCTGTTCGACACGGCCGGATAGAACACGTCGGAAAGCAGCGTGGATTTTCCAGAACCTGAGACGCCCGTTATGCAGGTGAACGCGCCGAGCGGAATCTTCACGGAGATGTTCTTGAGATTGTGCTCCCGGACACCTTTTATGCTTATGAATTTTCCGTTGCCCTTTCTCCTCTCCGAAGGAATCTCCATCTTGAGCTTCCCGGAAAGGAAGCGCCCGGTCACGCTCTCATCCACCTGCATCACCTGCTCAGGAGTTCCAGAGGCGACCACGTTTCCGCCATGGACTCCGGCACCCGGACCGATATCCACGAGCCAATCGGCTGTTCGGAGCGTCTGCTCGTCATGCTCCACGACGATTACCGAATTTCCAAGGTTCCGGAGATAGAGCAAAGTGTCGATGAGCCGCTGGTTGTCCCTCTGGTGGAGACCGATTGAAGGCTCGTCCAGAATGTACATCACGCCCGTAAGCCCGGAGCCGATTTGAGTGGCGAGCCTGATTCTCTGCGCCTCGCCGCCCGAAAGAGTGCCGGCGGCCCGGTCGAGCGTGAGGTAGTCGAGTCCGACATTGTTCAGGAAGCTGAGTCTTGAGTTGATTTCCTTCAAAACCTGGGAAGCGATGAGACGCTCTGTTTCGGAAAGAGAGAGGTTCTTGAAGAATTCAATCGACTCGGAGACTGAAAGGGAACACAATTCAACGATGTTCTTTCCGCCCACGGTCACGCCCAACGCCTCCGGCCTGAGCCTTTTTCCGTGGCAGCCGGTGCATTCCGAGACGGACATGTACTTCTCTTCCATCTTCACACGCTGCGCTTCGCCCCACGCCTCGTTGTGCCGCCTCTTCATCTCGTTCCAGATTCCGACCCACGGCCTGTTGTATTCCGACATTCCTTCGCCGCTCTGCTTCTTGTAAATCCAGTGGATGTTCTTTTCGTCGCCGTTCCAGAGGACACGCTTCTGCTCGTCAGTCAAATCGCGCACAGGAGTGTCCAAAGAAAAGCCGAACGTCTCGGAAATCGCGGTGAACATGGCTGAATTCCACTCTGAATCGGGGTTGAAGAAAGGGAACGCGCCCTCGTTGAAGCTAAGGGAATCGTCAGGGAGAATCTTCCTCTCGTCCCACTCCATCTTCTCGCCGATTCCAGTGCACTCAGGGCAGGCTCCGAAGGGGTTGTTGAAGGAGAAGAGACGCGGCTGAAGCTCAGGAATCGATATTCCGCAGTCCGGGCAAGCGTTTTTCTGGGAGAAGAAGACTTCGTCCTCGTGGTAGCCCTTTTCCGAATCGTCTGGAATCCGCTTCAGGACGACTATCACTCCGTTCGCCGATGAAAGGGCGGTCTCCACGCTCTCGGCGAGCCTCTTCCTGGAGTCTTCCTTTAGCGCAATCCTGTCAACGACAATCTCTATCGAATGCTTCTTCTGCTTGTCGAGCTTTATCGAATCGTCCAGGTCCACCATCAGCCCGTCAATCCTAGCCCGCACGAAGCCCGACCTCTTCGCGTCCTCGATGACCTTCTGGTGCTCGCCCTTCTTTCCGTGTATTACAGGCGCGAGAATCGAGACCCGGGTCCCCTCGCCCCAAGACATTATCGTGTCGATTATCTGGTCGTCGGACTGCTCGTTTATCTCGCGCCCGCAGTTCGGGCAGTGCGCCTTTCCAATGCGAGAGAAAATCAGCCTGTAGTAGTCGTAGATTTCAGTCACGGTTCCGACAGTGGAGCGCGGATTTCTGTGCGTGGTCTTCTGTTCTATCGAAATCGCCGGGGAAAGCCCCTCTATCAAATCCACGTCGGGCTTGTCCATGCTGCCCAAAAACTGCCTCGCGTAGCTCGACAGGCTTTCCATGTACCGCCGCTGCCCTTCCGCGAAGAGCGTGTCGAAAGCCAGCGAAGACTTTCCCGACCCAGAAAGGCCCGAAACCACCACGAGTTTGTTTCTCGGAATGTCCAAATCAATGTTCTTGAGGTTGTGCTCGCGCGCACCGCGGATGACGATTTTCTCGCCCGAAACAGGATTGATGTTCATAGAAAGTAGATTATATCAAACTGGCGGGAAATAATGGAGATGGGGAAAATCAATCGTAGCAGGCGCAAAGATACAGAGACTTGAATCCCGCATAGCCGCCCGGCTTTTGGTATGTGTACGAACCATCGACATAAACTGAGTTTCCTCCGACTTCAGTATCAATCAGATTATCTCCATAAATCGAATTCACTTTCCAATGCGTCCATTTGCTTCCATACGAAAAACTGCCGTTTTCTTCATCAGAAAGATACAGAAGTGCGGGATTTTCCTTTGTCGCCGATGAAAGGTCGGTTATCGGTGTAAAAAATTCATAGGAGCCATAATTTCCGTACTCGACGATATAGCCCGTTTCAGTCTTCAATGCTCCAGATTCGTAATACTCCAGGCTTCCTCCGCTGAAATCATAGACGACCCTGTACAGGTTAATCAGCGAACAAGGATTTTCCGCCGTAGAAAACGCAGTTCCTGAATACACCGCGGTGGAATTTCCATAGTCTTCATCGTACACCTCAACGTCGAAGCTGTCCCCCAAACTGGCATAGCACGCAGTGGAAACGCCAGCGTCGTTGACCGCCTCTATCTTCGCAATGTAGCATTTTCCGAACGAAGCGTACAAAATCAACGACGTGCTGTTTTTCTCGAGAGAGCCGGCAAAACATTCATCAGATTCAGAGCACGACTCATCGTAAATTTTCATTACAGAAGAATTTCCAGAATAGCCGGCGACAATTTGATTCCATGCAGAATCGGTCATCACGGAAGGAACAGACGGCATCGTCGCCATCGCGGAGACATCAACGAGGGTCAGTCTGAAATGGCTCTCGTTGTAGGAATTGTCCTCCCATGAAAACAAAACCGCATACTCGTTCACGTCTGTCGGCTCGACATCCTCGCTGGACAAGGCACCGTCGGAGACGACAATTTTATCTCTGTAGATTCTCTCGTCCAGGCAGTACGCGGCCTTGAAATTCGAGGGTGCGGCAGGCGAATACACAAGGACATTCGGAAGATAGACGGTTTCAGTTATTGTCAAATTCGGTGAGACGATTACAGTGTCGCTATAGGAATATGTCGACGACTTGTCTTTCTTTTCCATTGAAACGACGAGATTGTAAGTTCCGGCAACAGCAGAGTACGTGGAAAGCGAAACAAGAGACGATGAACTGAGATTCGACAAAGACACCGAAGGAAAACTGGACACAGAAATTCCAGTGCCAAGCTCAAAAAGCCCAGCAGTTATGTTGTAGTCGGCATTCAACTCGGCAATTTCCGCATCCGACCAAGAATCATCAAGGCAAAAAGAGAAATTCATGTTTCCATAGCTTTTCAGGCCGTTCGTGGAAAGATGGAAGCGGACAGTCGTGGAATAAGACAAATCGGCACTCGTATAGGCAACTAAAACCGCCTTCTCAAGTATCGAGCTTCCGTCTGAAATATTGTCCAACTCCTCTGTCGTCACCGCCAATGTGAAATAGTAGGCGGCAATCGGAAAGTCGAGCGGAATAGTGCCCAAATCTGAAGAAGTCGAAGAAAAGTCGACTTTCTGTGGAGCAAGAACTGTTTTCGTCGATTTTCCCCAGATGTAGAAACAGTACGAGGAATCCGACAAATCTATGGAAGGAGCGATTATCGTCCGTGACGAATTCTCCTCCACCAAATCACAATCTATGTAGACATAATCTACCGAACTCGACTCAGGCGAAACAGACACCATTCCCGAATCGCACCCAAGAAAAAAAAGCGGGAGAAAAAAGATAGCGAGAAGATTCAAGAAAAACGCATTTTTTGTTTCAATTTCAAAAAGAAAACAGTCGGCACGGACTTTCATTTTTCGGATATCAAGAACAGGGCGGAACGCACAAGCTCCGCCCTGGAAACGCCCAGCGAAAAATTCACTGGACGCAGAGTCAATCAGACAAAGACATCAGCCTTTGACTTCCATCACTATCGCATAAGTGTAGACATGACCATTGTAGGTGCCCGTCACAACTACATTGTACTTTCCCTCGGTGAGCGGAGTTGTGTCGAAGGTGCAAGAACGAGTGGTTGTAGAAACCGTGAAGTCCTCTTGTGCGACGACAGAATTAGAGCCGCTGCGCGTAATCTTCATGCTGAGAGAAGTGTATGCGACGTTTGCGCTCTTCTTCTTGGTAGCGTCCGTAGCCTTGTCATAGTAGTAGTTGAGGGTGACATTTCCAGCACCGGAATCGATTGTGTAATATCCATCATTGACTCTCGTCACTTTGCCGGTAACTTCCGTGAAGTAGACCTCACCATCAACGAACGCATATTCCGCATCGTTGAACCTTGAAACATCGGCAGAGGCAACCGCGTAGCTTGCGAACAAGTCAAGGTTCTTGCACCCCTTGTAGTTGTCCGGCTTATAGTAGGTGACATTCTCTGTAGCATCTGTAAGAGGATTCGCCGCCTCGTCATCATAGTCGTACAAGGCTCCGTCGACCTGCTCAACCCGCCAAGATGTCCACCTGTTTCCGTTCTTTATGAGGCTCGGATATGTAGCAGTCGTAGCAGTGTAATCCTTGAAAGGGGCATGAATCACAACGCCATTGGCGGCGTCCTGAGACAGATAAGCCACCACATCGGACGTGATTCCAGTAATAGTGCTGTCAAATGCAAGGGTTCCGCCATAAAGGTGATATGTGAGTCTGTAGAGGTTCGCGCAAGATGAAAGATCCGTGGTCTTCGCATAGCCAGTCTTGTCGGCGGCTGTCAAATCCTCGTCGGCAAGATAGAACGGAACCGGCGTGTATGAAGTTCCTGTATCGTAAGCGGTATCCGTGCTTGTGTACGCAGTGTTCAAATCATAAGTCGCATACGCATAATTGGCCGAAGTCGCATCGACCGCATCATTTATGGCGGCAATTCTCATGATGTACCTGTGCCCAAGAGAAAGTTTGAGGACAAGGTTTGTATTGTTCTTCAACAAAGAACCAGAAACCCAGCCCTTGTCGCTCGAGCCATAGAAATCCTCTCCATACTTCTTCTGGTTCGTCGTAGCCAAACCGTTGATGGCGGCTGTCCAATCTGCATCACTAGCAATTGTTGCTATAGCAGTCTCTGCATTTGTACTTGACGTAGGAATGTCCCAAACATCGACGAGGAAGTATCTTTCATTGCTCGATTCATCAACCCAACCGAGAACAGCATTGTACTCTCCGTCGTTCACAGACGAAGGAGCGATATATCCGACCTTGAAATCAGACGGAGCCAAAGGCGCAGACTCGATGACATCGGGAACCTTGACAGTCGCGGAGAAGTTGTTGTTGGCAAGGACGATGATTGTGTCGCTGTACTCGTATTTCTTTCCGGTCTGGGCATTCTCGAATGTAACAACAAAATTGTACGTTCCAGCCTGCACAGTCGCTGAATACGCAGCTCCAGCAGTGCCAAAGAAGTCAGAAGCCTGAAGAGGATTCTCGGCTCCGACAACCGCACCTGATGCGCGATTGTAGATGCCGGCCGTTATTGAATAAGCACCATGAGTTCCATTGGTAACATCGTCCACATCCTCGTCAGACCACGAACCTGCCGGAGTAGCTGTCAAAAGTCCGTCGTACATCACCGTCAAAGTGGCGGTGCTCTCTCCTGTCAAACCATCCGATGAAATGACAAAGCGGATCGTGGATGTCGTCCTTGTGTCGACATTCGCATAACCAACGTATGTCGCAACACCCTTTATTCCGTCAGCGGTTGTTTCAGTAGTGCTACCCTTGACGGCGGCCAAAACTAGCTTGTACTTTGAAGCCCCCAAATCAAGGGAAACTTTTCCAGAAGAACCGGTCGTGTCACTGGCATCAGCCGTGAACGTCACTGGGGAAGGACTGATAGTGGCATTCGTTACTTCGTTTGTTCCCCAAAGATAAAAACTATAAGTGTCCAAAGCACCTACGTTCTCGTCATAAATAGTGCGGGCAGAACGAGTGGCCCCCATGGCAGCAAGGTCAAGAGTCTCGCCATTAGCCCCTAAAAAGGAAACCGTGTAATCGCGATAAGTCGAAACGGCATCCGTTATCTCAGAAGAGACTGTACCGTTGCCAATGTCTGAGCAGCTCGCAAAAAACAGTGCTGCAAAGCTTGAAGCTACGGCTAGAAACTTTGAAATTTTTCAGGATAAATTCCAAACAATTTTGCGGTATGTAAAAAAAACTCAACTCAAACTGATGACAATTTTCTCACTCCCTCCTTTTTATTTTCCATGCATTTCTTTCGATAAAAAGCATACCCGACCTCAATCAACCTCAACGTGGAACTCAACAGTAAAGATTTGAGCAAGGTCGGAATAAGTCCGTCCATCCTTCCCAACCACAGTCAACGTCAATAAATACGTGTGACCAATTTCAAGTCCCGAGTCAGGCATGTAAACCACATACTCGCGAGTGCGCCGTTCAGTTGTAGAAGTTCCGTCAAAAAAAGTGACCCTAA
>CAMHLH010000009.1 GCA_946185925.1 uncultured Treponema sp. | reverse complement strand
AGTTTCCTTCAAAATCAACAAGAAACTCTTTTTTGACTTTGTGCTATCATTCCACACATGACGCTCAAAATAAGAAACAGGTTCCTGAAGATATTCGCTTTTTTTTCGGTGCTCACGTTCACACTGGCGGCGCTGATTCTTGTGACGACGATGATAGGAGAGAACATACTGCCGCCTCCGATTGAAATAAGGACACTCCCCTTCTACAGCATCCATTTTCTGACAAACTGCAATTTCCCAGTGACGATTATTTCGATATTCGTCATCCTTCTGTTCGTCATAATCGCCAGTTTTTTTTCGAACATCCACTTCCATAAGACCCAGAGCACAGAACTGATTTTCTACTTCGCCTTTCTCGGAGGAATGCTCTGCGAGGTTTTCAGACTCGCGATAATGGCTTTCGGGCTCTGGGTCACTTTCTCCGACACGCTGCTTATTTTTGGGAAGCTGATTCTTTTCGGCAGGGTCATGGCCACCCTCAGCTTCTTCTTCGCGGCTTTGATGAGCGAATACAGCAAGAGGAACGAAGTCGAGAGGAACCTTCTGATGCTCATCGCGATATCGGCGCTCGTTTCCGCGATAACGCCTCTCAACACTGCGAGGATAACATCCACGGGCATGACGACAATCGGATTTTCAAAAATGTACACGACATTCAAGGTCACGATTATCATACTCACAGGGTTGATGTTCTTCTACAACGCCATAAAAGAGGAGAAACCCAGCTTCAACTGGCTCGCGATAGGATTTTTGATAATGTTCTCGGGATACGAGACGATGATTGCCTCCGACTGCCTGATATCGATTGTCGTAGGCTCCGTCCTCCTCTTTCTCGGAAGCACACAATATCTTCTGACGCTCCACAAAATCTATCTTTGGACGTGAGAAGCGGCCTCAAACAACAAAATGGGCTATTCCGCCCAGCACGACCGGAATGAGAAGGTTGTCGAAATCCTTCAGAGGCAGAACCTCGACGAACGCGCCGACGCAGGCAACCACAAGGGACAGGAAGGAATCTCCTGAAACAAACCAAGTGGCGCAGAAAATAGCGAAGAAGCAGGTGAGGCTTCCGGCGGCGGTCTTTCCCTGGGTCAACGGAATCCGCACGGTTCCGAACGTCTTTCCCGCAAGGCTCGCAAGTCCGTCTCCGAAAGCCAAGGCGAATATTCCGATGGCGGCGGCTTTCTCGTTCCAAAGCAAAGCGGCAAGCACAATTCCGCCGACAAGAGTGACGGGACCGAGCACGAACTTGTTCTCGTCGCGCTTCCTCGCGGCGGCGGCCGTTATGTCGGAGATGACGGGAATCTCCCGCCCCCTGATTCTCAAGGATTCCGAAACGACATAAAAAACACCTGCGGCCGCAACCAGGCATACCGCAGGCATCTTGCAGAAATGCAGCAGAAGAGGAACAAAAGCCGTGCAAAGATGAATCGTCTTCCGGAAAAATTCCTTCTTCAGAGAATTCAGTTTTCGTTTCGCTTCTATTCCTTCTTGTGCGCAAAAAAATCTCATACAAGCCTACTGCTCAAGGATTTTTTCATCCGTGAGGATTTTCGGGATATCGGTATAAATCGAAGGCTCATAGTCCGGAAGCGGATGCATGACGTTCTTCGAATTGACTGCTGCCAAGTTTCCTCCATCCATCTTGACCATCGTCCTTTGGTCGCGGGTCATGGCATCCCAGGCCCTCATGGAGTCGGAGAAATTGACGAGGGCCTTAGAGTAGTAGTCGCTGTTGCCCGTCTGCTTGGCTATGCGGTAGAAAGTCACACCGAGATTGTTGTTCGCCTTGACGTACAAATCCACCATCTTGTTGTCGTCGTCCTTTTTCTGCGGCTCAAGGAAGCGTATCTTGGCCTTCTTCGCGTCCAGAATGTCGAGGAGCTGCTCGTAGTAGCTCTGGGCGGCGAAATTGTTGCCGCGAAGAGAATGGAGGTTCGCGAGCGAAATCAGGAGGTTCGTGTCGTTCGCCTTGTCCTCGGCGACCTTGATGAACGAATCAAGAGCCGCATCGTATTCTTTCCTTCCATAGCGGATTGCGCCAATCCTGAAATTTATTCCAGGCGTGTTGTTCTTCGTCCTTGTAGCGGCCTCGTAGTTCGTGAGCGCGCTGTCTATGTCGCCGGTTATGAAGTAGTCGATGTCAGCCATGTCCTCGAAAAGCTTTCCAGTGTTCTCGTCGCCGACGAAGCCCGTCCTCATGCGCTCGTCGTTGTACAGGTTGATTCCCTGGGTGAACACCTTGCTGGCCTCTATGTACTCCTTGTTCTTCGAATAGATTTCTCCAAGGAGCCTTGAGGCGTTTATCTCGTTGTAGACGTTCTTCTTCGTGCGGACAGTCTGCTGGCTGAAGAGCTTTATCGCCCTCTCCATTTCGACCTTCGCGTTCTTGTCGTAGCTGTTGTAGATGAAGTAGCGGGCGAGATTGTACCTGGCGACCGGGTCGGCAGGGTCGGCCGAGACCGCAATCTCAAGCATGGAGCGGACATCCTCTATGGATGCCCTGAGGTACTCGTCGTTCCTGCTCAACGGACCATAGAGCTTTTCGAGGAGGTAGCCGCTGAGTTCCGTCCAATCCCTGGCCTCAAGGGACTTCTTCTTAGGATAGAAGAGATTCTTGTACTCCAAAACTTTGCGGAGCTGGTCTGTCCTAATGTAGTAGCGGAGCATCCTTGAAAGATAAAGCTTGTCCTCTGGGAACTTCGTATGGAGGGAGTTGTAGAATTCTAGCGCGGACGCATACTTCGACGGATCCTCATCCGCCCATTCGAGGAAGATGTCGCCCAGCAGAAGCTCGCCGTCAGGGTCGTTTATGTGCTTGTCCAGCACATAGCGTCTCACTATGGACTCGGCCTCGGCATAGTTGGCCCGGTCGTAAAGTTCCATGTTCGCGTACTCAAGTCCTGCCGTCTTGTCGAAGTTGAAGAAGACAAGGATGTTCTTGTACATTTTCGCAGCGCGCTCATACTGCTTGTGGTCGCGGTAGCCCCTCGCATAATTGAAGAACCAGCTTTTCACCGGCCTGTAGGAGACAGCCTTCTCGAATTTTTCCTCGGCCTGCGGATACGCGTTCTTATGCAAAAGCTCGTAGCCTTCCCTGTAGTTGAGTCTCGCCATCACAGGCTCGTAGATTGTCTTCTGCCCAAGCTTGAAGAGACCGAAGCCGACCACGCAGAGCAAGGCAAGTATGACGGCGGCCGGAACAATCCTGTTCTTCAGCTGATACTGGAAGGAAGACTTGTAGGCCTCGTACTGCTCGAAAGTCCTGTGCTCGAAATCGCGGGGGATGTTTATGGATATGTCGAGCAGCTTCTCCATGTATCCGGCAATCTGCCTGGCAGGAGTCTTCTTCAAAACCTTGTCGATTATCTCGAAGAGAATCTCGTCGGTGAAACTGCTGGAATCGTCCTTGGATATCGTCTCCTCGATTACCAGTTTCAAATTCAATGGATACTCGGAGAGGTTCCGCTTGAACCTCTCATATTCCGCATCGGTGAGGGAATCCTTCGGCTTCTGGGGGTCCTTTCCAGCTTTTGAAAAATCGATGACATCGGGCTTTTTCTTGCTCATGTCGGCGGTGTCTATGCCCGTGAAGCCCTCTATGTCGAAGTCGTCGGAAAGGGTGAAGTCGTCGCCCTCGCCCGTCACAGGAAATTCGCTGTCCGGGTCGCTGGAAACGCCTGCATCGGCATCCGAGAAGCTACTCAAATCATCCATGACAGAAGGGTCTATCTCATCGGATGGATCGTCAACAATGTCCTGGGGGTTAATCTCACCGACCTCTTCAGCATTGCCGCTGGACTCTCCAGGATAGTCGTCAAGTATTTCATCGGACGATACAGTCTCTGCAACCGTGCCATCACCGCCACCAAGAAGCTCGTCAATTTCATCTGCCGATACAGTCCCTGATACGTCAGACTGTCCGACTTCCGGCTCATCATCGGCAGGGAGAGTAATCTCATCCGGATTAAGCGTCTCAGCTCCATAATCCTCGCCGAGAACATTCTCTGGGCCGCCAATACCATCATCAGACAAGTAATCTTCAGGCTCCATTCCATTTTCGCTTATCAGGCTGTTCACAAGCTCGTCCGCATCGGAATCGGCATCTACTGGTTCAACTTCGCCAGAAGCGTCGCCCCCAGGAAGAGATTCGGCATCTACCGTCTCGTTCTCCGAAACGTCCTCGGCATTTCCGCCCATGCCGGCAGGAAGACCATCGATGAAGTCGTCCGAATCGTCCTCTTCATAAGTTTCGGGCAGAGGCTCCTCAAAAATCGGCTCCCCCCTCTTTCTCCTGATTTCAACCTCGTTTCCGAGCTGTTTTATATCGCTACTGAACTTTTCAAGCTGTTTTAATCCTGGCATCGAAATTGCTCCCACTTATTTCTTAAATTTCGGCATTTTGGACGCTGCCCTTTAGAATCCACCAAAATCAAATCGAACGGCAGCCCTCCATTCTCAATATCGTAATTTTGGTTTAGAATCTGCTGTATATTTTATTTTTTTTTATAAATTCCGATAAATAATATATGAAAAGATTGACTTTTGCATTCATTGGCGCGATTCTCATCTGTTCGCTCTGCCCTGGCGCGTTCGCCGAAAAGAAGGCGGCAACAGCTACGACAAAAGCCGACATCGACGCATACGACTACGATTCACTCGTCAAAAAAATAAAGAGGGTGACCCAGCCGCAGGTCGACGGCGACTACATAGTCTTCACCGCGAGAAACAATTCCCGCTCGGTCGGAATAGCCTTCGACTTCGAGAACTACAAAACCGTGCACCAGTTCACCCTGCACAAATCCTACGACGAGAACGACCAGATTCTCGACTCGTGGTTCTACTTTGTCCTGAGGAAGCCCAAGAAGATTTCCCAGGTCTCATACAGACTCGTGATAGACGGGCTTTGGACTACCGACCCGAACAACGAACGGACAGTTTTCGACGAGGGCGAGGGCATCCTCCTTTCCCAGGTCATAATACCGAACGAGGACCCCGCCGTGACAGAGACGCTTCCATCCGGCATGACGCGCTTCGTCTGCTTCGAGAAGTCCGGCCAGAACATAAGAATCGGCGGCTCCTTCACCAACTGGGACTCCTGGATCTACACGATGACGGAGGTCTCGCCGGGAAGGTACGAGATAGACATCCCGCTTCCGCAGGGCACCCACTACTACGCCTACTACAAGGGAATCACGGCATTCATCGATTCTACGAACCCACTCAAGGGCTATTCCAACGACGGAAAAGTCGTTTCAAGGATAGAAATCGAATAAAAATCGACCGCACAAAAAAAACAGGGCTTCAAAAAAAAATTGAAGCCCTGTTTTTTTTATTTCATCTCTCCGAGCTGCTGCATGAGCTTGGCCTGAAGCCCCTTGTTCTTGGTAAGCTTCTTCATCATGAGCTTCGTCTTCTCGAACTGCTTGATGAGCTTGTTCACCTCGGCAACGCTGGTTCCGCTACCCTTCGCGATTCTCTTTCTGCGCGAAGGCCCCAGAATCAAGTGGTTGGCCCTCTCCTTCTTCGTCATCGCCTGGATGATGGCCTTCTGCCTCTTCATGACGCTCAAGTCGAGCTTGCTCTCGTCAATCTGGCCGGCAAGTCCCGGAATCATCTCCATCAGCGAAGAAATCGACCCCATCTTGCCGACTCTCTCGAACTGGTCGAGCATGTCGTCCAGGGTGAAGTTGCCCTTCGCCATCTTGCGCTCAAGCCGCTGGGCCTCTTCCGCGTCGACAGTCTCCTGCGCCTTCTCGACCAGGGAAACGATGTCGCCCATGCCGAGGATTCTGCTCGCGATTCGCTCAGGATGGAACGGCTCGAAATCCTCTGTCTTTTCGCCAGTTCCGATGAAGAGGATGGGCTTTCCAGTTATGGTCTTGAGAGAAAGAGCCGCTCCTCCACGGGCGTCAGAATCGAACTTGGTGAGGATGACACCCGTGAGTCCGAGCTGCTCGTCGAACGACTGGGCTATCTCAACCGCGTTCTGTCCGGTCATGGCGTCGGCGACAAGGACAGTCTCCACAGGGTTCATGGCCTTCTTTACATCGACAAGCTCCTTCATCATGGCTTCGTCAATCTGCAAGCGGCCCGCCGTATCGACAATTATCGTGTCGAGGCCGTTCTTCTTCGCGTATGAAAGTCCGTTCTGGGCAACTTTGACGGCATCCTTCTGGCCGTCCTCGAAATATACCGGAACATTGATTTTCTCGCCGAGCTGCCTCAACTGCTCCACAGCGGCAGGGCGCACAAGGTCGCAGGCCACGAGAAGAGGCCTTCTTCCGTTCTTGACGAGGCGGGCAGCCAACTTGTGGGCGGCCGTCGTCTTACCGGCTCCCTGCAGACCGAGCAGGAGAACGACGGACTGGGTGTCGGCCCCCTTGAGCTGCAAATCGACCTTGGTGTCGCCGAGCATCTTGACCATGCGGTCGTAGACGATTTTGACGAACTGCTGTCCCGGATCCACGGCACGGAGGACCTTCTCGCCCTTCGCCTCCTCCACAGTTGCGTTCACGAACCTGCGTACAACGCGCAAGTTCACGTCGGCTTCGAGGAGGGCCATCTTTATCTGCTCGACAGTTTCCTCGATGTTCTTTTCGGTGATTGTCGATTTTCCGGCTACAGAGCGAACAATGTCGCTGAACGTGTTTGTGATTTTCTCAAGCATGTTTCATTTTTCCGTTGAATTTTGATTTTCCGATTCTTACAAAGCAACTTTTTGGACTCAGTGGTGCTGCTTGTCTGATATTCCCTGGGTCAAAAGCTGCTGCAGGAAATCCATCGGCTTGATTTCCTTGTTGAGTATCCTGTAAAGTCCGTCGCATATAGTGAGACGAAGCCCATGCCTCTGGGCAATCTCGTGGACAAACTTGCAGGCCACCGCCCCCTCCGAAAGATAGCCGATTTCAGAGATTCTGGCTATCAAGTCGTCGAGATTCTCGAACCTGTCGAGGATGTCGGTCTTGATGATGTCCTGGCCGAACCTCCTGTTCCTCCCGTATTTAGAGCGGCAGGTCACATCCAAATCGCCCACTCCCGCAATCGAAGTGAAAGTCTCCGGATGTGTCGCGCCCATAGCCATTCCAATCTGCTGGATTTCGTTGAGGCCGGCCGCCAAAAGAAGCGACTCCGCGTTGTCCCCGAAAATGTCCGAATGCTCCGAGACCGCGTCCAAGCTCCCGTAGACGACAGCGATGACGTTCTTCGCGGCGGCGCAAATCTGCACACCCACCACGTCGAAGCTGGAATAGGCCATCAAGCCCGGAACGCGGAGCAAGTCCCTGAACTTGAAGGAATTGCGCGGATACTCGCTGGCCGCGATAAGACCCGTGAGTTTTCCCATGGCGACCTCTTCGGCGTGGCTTGGACCTGAAATATAGACCAGGGAGCTTTTGTAGCTTTCCGGGAGGACTTCCTCCAAAGTGTTCAAGACCAGCTTCGGGCCGTTCTCGGACGCTATGAAGCCCTTGGTCAAGACGCCGATTATCGTGCTTCCGTTCTTGATTGAGGGGACCCCGACAATCTGTTTCACAGTGGAAGCCAAGTAAAGGGAAGGACTCGCGAGGATGAGGAATTCCTTTCCGTCCGCGACCTCTTCGATATCCGTAGAAGCGGTCAAATTCTCAGAAAGAGGATATCCGGGAAGATAACGTTTGTTCTCATGCTCCTTGTTGATTCCCTCAACGACATCAGCCTCGCGCGCCCAAATCTGGACCTTGTGACCGCCGCGCGCCAAAGCCTGGGCCAAACCAGAGCCCCATGCGCCCGCACCAATCACACCAACATTTTTCGGTTCCATAAACAGACCTCTATATTCAATTTTTCTTTGACGGAAAATTATATCCGTTCTATATGTTTTTTACAAACAAAGACCCGACTCAAGCCTTCTTTGGACTTCATCGATTACATCGTCGGGAGTGCTGGCTCCGGCCGTTATCCCGACCCTGGAGAGAGAGAAGAATTCTTCGGGGATGTCATCGGCCGTCTCAATCAGGGCCACTGTCCGGCACTTCCTTCCAGCGGACTCGAACAACCTGCTGGTGTTCGCGCTGGTCTTTCCGCCGATTACAATAACTCCGTCCACCTTCGACGCGAGCTCGTCAAGCGACGCCTGCCGCTCGTGGGTCGCGCTGCAAATGGAGCTGACAATCTCGGCATCGGGGATGCGTTTTTTCAGCGACTCTGAAATCTCCTCGAAAATCGGGATGTTGAAAGTCGTCTGGCTCAAAAGAACAGTCCTGCGCTCCGTGTCGATTCTCCTCTCGGCAAAAATCCGCTCCATGTCGGCCGCATTTCTGACAAGCAGGAAATTCGGGATGAAGCCGCATTTTTTGAACGCCTCCTCCGCGTGCCCCTCGATTCCAATCACCTCGCCGTGGTTCCTGTCGCCCGCGAAAATTATATTGTAGTTTTTGGAAGCGAACTCCTCCGCCCGCCTCTGGCTCATCTTCACAAGGGGGCAGGTCGCGTCCACGACGGAGCCGGCTTTTTCGACTATCGCCCGCTCAATCTGGGGCGGAACCCCGTGCGCCCTTATGATGACAGTGTCCCCGCCCTTCAACCGCGGAATGTCCCCCTCCGAGCAGACCCGCAAGCCCCTGTCGAAGAATTTCCTCAGAACCACGGGATTGTGAATCAAAGGCCCGAACGTGTAGACAGTGCCAGACGGATTTTCATCGAGAGCCTTGGCCGCCGAATCCACAGCCCGCCTGACGCCCGAACAAAAGCCCATTATTTTTGCCCTCAAAACTTCCATAAAGTCACCTCTGAATAAAAAAAGCAGGAAATGGAAAGCCATCTCCTGCTTGATGATATCACCGAATCAAAAAATTGACCGAACTACTCGCTCTCTTTGTCCAGCTTGAACTGCGAGACATGAGCCGTAGACTCGATGTTGATTTTCGCAGGCTTCTCGAACTGGAAGTCCTTTCTGACACAAGCGATGAACGCACTCGAAATGAAGATTGAAGAGTAGCATCCGCTTATCAAACCGACGGTCAACGCCAACGAGAAGTCGTGGATTGTTCCGGTCGTGAAGAAGAAGAGCGAAAGGACAGAGAACAAAGTCGTGACGGTCGTGATGATTGAGCGTCCGAGTGTCGCTGTCAAAGCCGAGTTCAACACGTCAACGAAAGAATCGGCCTCCACGATTTTCATATCGCTTCTCACACGGTCAAGGATGACGACAGTCGCGTTTATCGAATAACCGATGATTGTCAAAATAGCCGCCAGCGTTGTTGTAGAGAATTCCATATGGCTCAAAGAAATGAAAGAAATCATTATCAAGGCGTCGTGGACAATCGCAATTACAGCCGCCAAAGCGAAATCCCAGTGGAAGCGGATTGTGGCGTAGATGAAAATCAAGACGAGGGTCGCGAGGACAAGGAAGATGGAGCCTGAAATCAACTTGCTGCTGAACTGCGGGCTCATGAAGTCGGATTTCACGATGACGACCTTCTCCGCGCCGAAAGCCTTCTTCAAAGCGTCGGAAGTCTCGGCCTGGATTGTCTTTCCAGAAGCGTCGCCGTCAACGCCCATGCGGATTTGGAAGCTTCTGCTGGAAGCGGAACCAAGCTCCTTCACGCTGACATCGTTGAATTCCCTCAACGCGTTGCGGACATCGTCGGCAGAAACTGCGCTTGACTTGTCGTCGGCGAAAACGCGGAGCACTCCGGCTCCAAGCACCGAAGAGTCTGTAGAATTGACGAAGAGGCTGTCGACCTCGACATCCTTCTTCACAGAAACAGAAAGACCTTCGATGTTCTGCGAAAGCAAAACTGAAGAAACGTCTGAAACTTTCTTCACGTCGGCGAAAGGAATGTCGACAGTCCTGTTGTCCGCTCCGATGCCGCTGACTACGAGCTGGACACCGTCGTTCTCTACATTGAAGTTGATTGTGGCGCTTCCAGAGTAGCTGAGTTCGAGGACAGGGTCGGCGACCTTGATTTCCTCGACCATACCTGGCTTGAAATCCAAGCCGAAGTTGATTCCGCGGACACAGACAGAAACTATTCCGCAGACTATGAGAGCCACGCTCAAAATCACAGCGGGCAGGAAAAATTTGCTGAATTTATAAACTTTGCTATTAGCCATTATATTCACCTCCCCACTTGTTATTTTATGCTCCAGCTGATGCTGATGTTCTTCTTTCTCATCACGTCGGTGTTGAAATCGAACATGAGCCTAGAAACGAAGAGGGCCGTGAACACGGAAGAACAGACACCGATCGCAAGTGATACAGCGAAGCCCTGGATTGAACCGGTTCCAAGCTGAGACAGGAAGGCTGCCGCGATGAATGTCGTGATGTTCGAGTCCATGATTGCCCAGAAGGCGTTCTCGAATCCCATGTTGAGGGCGACCGCGCGGCTCTTTCCGAGGCGGAGTTCCTCCTTGATGCGCTCGAAGATGATGACGTTGGCGTCGACGGACATACCGACCGTCAAAATCATACCGGCGATGCTCGAAAGGGTGAGCGTCAAGTTGAACGCGCTCAAGACCGCGAACGTGATGTACATGTTCAAAATCTGGGCGACCACGGCGTTGAATCCGGCGCCGAGATAGAAGACGAGCATGAAGCCCAAGACAAGCGCGAGACCGACAGCCAAGGCCATCATACCCTGGCGGATGGCCTCGTCTCCGAGGGACGCTCCGACGACCTGCTGGCTTTCAACCTCAAGCGGAACCTCAAGCCAAGCTGTCTGGAGGACCTTCTGGATGTTCTGCGCCTCGTCCACGCTGAATCCGCCGGAAAGCGAAACAGAACCGCCCGTGATTGCCTGCCTGATAGTCGCAGCCGACTTGATTTTGTCGTCGCTCACGATGGCGAGACGCTTGTTGACGTTCTTGCTCGTGAAGTCGGCGAAAATATCCGCGCCTTCAGAGTCAAGGATGAAGTTGACCTCAGGCTGGTTTGTCGTCTGGTCGGAAGTCACGATTGCCTTTGTGACGTGCTTTCCGTCGAGGGCGATTTCCTTCTTGACGACGAGGTAGTCGATTCTCTCGTCGAGACCGTAGTCGCCCTTTCTATAGAGGCCGAAAACCTCGCAGTCGTCGGAAATTATCGACGGGTCCTTGAGTTTTCCATCGGCCGTGAATGTGTTGGCCCTGTTGACGGCATAGTAGCTCTTGAACTTGTTCGTCTCGTCCTCGTCGACAAGGCGGAAGTTCAGGATGCCCTTTCCCATGATGATTGTGTTGACGCTTTCGCTGTCGGCGGCTCCTGGAATCTCGATGTAGATTCTGTCTTCGCCCTGCTGGCGGATGACAGGAGAAGTCAAACCGAATTTGTCGATGCGGCCGGTCAAAGTCTCGATGGCCTGCGCCATGGCGTCCTTTCTGTACTGGGCCTCGTCGATGAAATCGCCCTCTTTTGCGGCGGCTTTCTGAGACGCGAGCGCGGCGTCCAAATCGGCGCGCACGATGATGTTCATACCACCGCTCAAGTCAAGTCCGAGCTTCACGGAGTTGTTGTACCTTGACTTGGCTTCGAGAATCTCGTCGCGGTATTTTCCCTCGATGACGCTTGAAACGGCACTTCTGGCCCCACTCGCAGAATAGCTTCTGAAAGAGCGGAGGACATTCGCGACCGTCATCTCGCTTGGAATCTCAAAATCCTGGCCGGCTTCCTTGTAGGCCTTGGCGAGCTTCATGTAGTTCTTCTTGGCGGCTTTCACGAGGTAGTCGTAAGAAGGATCGAGAGTCGCGTCCGGATTTTTCTCGGCGAGGGCTATGATTTCATCGACTTCGCCCTCCGCCTTCTCTGTGGTGTAGTCCTTGATTTTCTCCAAAGAACCCAAAGCCAAGCTCTGCTGGTCTTTCGGAGTGCGTGCGTACCAGCTGATTGATGGCCAAAGGAACCAGAAACACACAGCAAGAACTATCAGTACAATGCAAAAACGTGTACGTTTGTTCATTTTTAATTAAAACCCCTTTTAATTAATTCCGGTATTTTTGTCGAATTCAAATACGAATTCGCGGATTCAATTTTATTTGCTTTCCTCGGAAGAAGCTTCCGTCGTCTCAGCAGCAGGCTCGGCAGACTCGGTCTTCTCCTCACTCTTGTCAGCTTTCTCCTGCTCGACCTTCTCCTCTTTCTTCTCAGACTTAGGAGCGGCCTTCTTGTCAGAGACGACAGAAGAAATGGCAGAGCGGTCGAATTCGATTCTGGCACCATCCTCGACCTTGATGATGACTGTGCTCTCTTTCACAGAAGCGACCGTTCCGTGGACTCCTCCGATTGTTACGACCTTGTCGCCTTTCGAAAGAGCGTTCCTCATCTGCTCGGCTTCCTTCTGCTTCTTATTCTGCGGACGAATGATGAAGAAATAGAAGATTGCGATGATGAGAACGAACGGCAAAACAGTCATGAGCATGCTCTGACTTCCAGTAGCGGCTGACGCTGCACCCTGCAATAACGGAATAAAAGACATTTTTATCCTTCCTTGTAAATTTAGTGTGATTTGAAAGAATATCATTTTCAAGCGGCACAAGACAAGACATCAAGAGCCACCCTTTATCTTGGAATCGAGAGAATCGTTCAGGGACTTGAGCTTTGCGTCGTTCGGGGAAATCGACACAAGCTGCTTGAGATAGTACTGGGCCTTCCTGTACTCCCGCTTTTCGTAATATATAGAATAAAGCCTGTAGAGAGTGTCCTTGTTCCTCGGGTTGGAAGTCAGGCTGGAGCGGAGGTCGGAAAGCACATTGTCCTCCCCGGAATCTATGAAGCTTTTTTGGTAGTAGAGGAAACTCCTCATCTTCGGCGACGACTCCGGCAGCAATTCAGAAATCAGCTTGTTCGCCTCGCTCTTTTTCGCCAAGGCCACGAGCACAGAAACGTATGACTGGACGGCGTTCTCGTTGTCCGGACTCTTCGAATACAAAGCGGACGCCAGCTGCCAGGCCTCATCCTTTCGGTTCGAGGACAGGCAGACTTTTATGTGGTTGAAGAGGGCCTCCCAGGAGCCTTTGTCGGAATCGGAAAGCTCCTCCGGCGAAATTCCCTCCACAAGGGGCAGACTCAACTTGTACGCCTCCTCGAAATCCCCCCTCTTAATCAAATCCGCAATCTGCAGCTCAATCGCGTCAGTGTTGTCTGGCTGAATCGAAAGAATCTGGCCCGCGTATTCTCCCGAAGTCTTCCCAGCGACCAATGAATCGGTCTCGGAAGCGAGTTTTGCGGCGGCAAGGAGCACCTCCACGTCGTCAGAATAGAGGGAGACGGCCTTTTCAAGAGTGAAGGCGGCGGCGATGGCGTTCTTGTTCCATTCTTTTTGGACTTTCGCCCTGAGAATCAAGTAGTCCCTCGAAGTCGAATTCAGTTTCGCGTGGGAGTCGAGGAGCGACGAAGCGTGGATGTAGTCGCCCTTCAATATGAAAATGCGCGCGCGGATGAGGATGAACTTCAAATTCTCAGGCTCCGACTGGAGGACGCGGACGGCATACTTCTCCGCGGAATCGTAGTCGCCCATCGCGAAGGCGGACTCGGCGCTGAGCTTCACGGCCTTCAAGTCGGAACTGCCGCTCGTGTACGTTATGCTCTCGGAAATCTGCCTGGATTTTTCATTGTCGCCGTTCTTCAAATAACACTCGGACAGGCGGCATTGGATTTCAAAGCAGGGAGACAGTTTCTTTGCCGCTTCCAAGTGCTCGCAGGCCTCGGCGTACATCCCCCTCTTCTCCAAGAGAACCGCCAGCAGGTAATTCGCGAGAACGGAGCCGCCACGTTTGGACAGGGACGAGCGCAGGGCAGGCTCTGCCTTGTCGAAGTAGTCGTCGCTGCTCGAAGGCGAAAGCAGGGTCAACGAGGGGAGCACAAGCGAAAAAAAATCGGAGTCACCGACGCTGAAATCGTAGATGCCGTCACGGGCGAAATCGACGGCTCCGACATAGACGTTGTTCGAAAGGTCGTCCACAGAAACAGTTGGAAATGAGAAGCGGACGGACGGCCAGCAGATTTTCATCACGTTGGAGGAAATGTAGAGCAGGACCCGCTCGGAATCGCTGTACGAAGAATCGTTTTTCCGTATCTTGTACACGGCCCTCTGCAAAGACTCAGGAGAGCCAATCTCAAAAAGCTCCATGACCGACTCGTCCACGGAACGAAAGAACGAAACCTTTTTCCTTTCTTTTATTGGAATAGAAACGGCGGTCGACTCGTCGGCCTGGAAGACCTCGGCCATGGCTTCGCTTTCCATCTTGGAAATTTCAGGCTCGGACGCGGCATCCGCCTTTCTGGAAGAGGACGCGCAGCCGAAAAAAAAGAGACAGGGCAGAATCAATGGAAAAAGGCGGGTACGTTTCATTCCGAACATTTCAATTGTCCGAATTGATTTTCTTTTGCTTGTTCCTGCCTTTCCTCGGCCGCCGCTTGCGCTTCTTCAAGCCGACAAAATCTGTGGAGTCGGCCGAATCCTCAGGCTCGTAGGGAAAGTGGTTTCCGGGGGTCTGCTGGTAGAGGAAGAGCGACACGAGAAGCCCCCCGCAGATTATGAGCATGAGCGGCCACCACTTCGATATGAAATTCACGAAGGAGAAATTGACCACGCCGAAAGAAAAAAGGAAGAAAACCGCTCCAAGCGCGAAAATCAGCACAGCCGGAAAAGTGTAGATGCTCCTGAGACGTTTGTACGTGTAGATGCAGGTCAAGAGCAGGCAGACCGAGCAGAATATCATCAGGAAAGGCCAGAGCTGGGCGAAGTGGATGTCGGAGAACGCCTTCAGTGTAAGGAAGAAAGAGACGCTGCCGAGCAGGAACACGTAGAGGCCTGAAAAAAAGACGGCGGCGTTTCCGACAACGGCGAGGGAAATGTAAATCATCATTGCACCGGAGATTGAAATCAAGACCGAAGAAACTGGAAGCCGCTCGTCATATTCTGTTATGACCTGGAAGCCGCAGAACATTCCGGCGAGAATCAAGACGACACCAATGCCAAGCAGCAACCTCAGAACCGAAGGCGTGAATCTTTTCATATCTCAAGAATACACCAGACCCGAACAAACGACAAGTTTTGCCGACTTCGCTAAAAGACAAAATTGTGGTAATTTGGACGGTATGCGCGCAAATACATTTCTAAAGATTTTCTCGGCTATTCTATTGGCCACATCCGCAATCGGAATCGAATCATGCACAAAAGAAGAAGACACCGACAACATAGAAGAGATAAAGGCCATGCTGGACTCGACACGCTCGGAGCAGCTCAGGTACGCGGAACTGAACAGGATAGCGAAGGCCCTCCACAAGCAGTCGCCGACCGACATGCCGCTCTTCCTCACAGAATGGGTCGAGACGCACCCGGAGGACCCATACAACGCCTACTGGCTTTTCATGGTCGCATCCTACTACCTCGGAGGAGACAACGCGGGACTAGAGAATTCCAAGCCGATAGCGGAATACTACTTCGAAAGGATAATCAGGAACTACCCCGACCTGCTCGTGAACGGACAGTCGATACACTTCGCGAGCCTCGAACACCTCATCGAAATAAGCAAGAACCCGTCCAACAGGATTTTCTACTTCAACAAGCTCATCAGCAGCTTTCCAAAGAACGTGAGCAAGACGGAGATGTACGTCCGGCTCGCGCTCGAATACGAGAACGAGGGAGAGTGGGACCGGGCGCTCGACGCTTACAAGCACTTTCTGGAGCAGCCGGACGCCTCGACGATACAGATAGCCGGAATCCCGGACGCATACGCCAACGCGAGGAAAATGGTCGACTTCTCGAACTCGCCGAAGAACTGGACATTCGACTCGCTCGACTCGCTCGAAAAAGCCGTCAAGAACGCCATAACGAGGTACGACTGGAAGGCGCTTGACTCATACAGGTCAAAAGTCAACTTCTTCACGATGAGCTGGAAAACAAGCGAGTCAGACGCGAACGCCCAGGAGGAATTCTCAATGCGCAACTTCATGCGCGGGAACAGAATCAGATACAACATGGAACTCGACGAAAGCTCCAACTCGGACGAGGCATACCTCAGAACCACGGGCTGGAGCACCTACGTCAACGTCTGGTACCTCTACTTCAGGAAAGTGAACTTCCCAGTAGACCCGGACATACACGGAAGATGGGAATGGGCGGGAATCTACCTCGGAGAGAAACTCTAGCGGAAAAAGAAAAGCGGCGAACCCGACATGGACAAAAGAATGAAAACCCGAAAGACACTCATAATCTCACTGGCGTTGTTTTCCTCACTGAGCGCGCTCCATTCCGTGGACTCGAAATACACGGAGCCTGAATTCCTCGAATACGTCAACAAGGATTTGATAGACGAGGACCTCAAGCAGATAATGGCTGAAATCGAGCAGGACACGAAGGCGAAGGAAGAAGCGCAGGCCGAAGAGTCGAACGTGACGGTCATAAAGGAAGGCGAGGAAATCGTCATAGAGGAGGCTCCGACCAAGCCCGAAATCTTCACGGAAATCGGCGGGCTTTCTGTCGACGGCTCGGAATACGCCCAGACCATGATAAGGAAGTACATGTCCATGTACACGACGGAAAAAGGCAAGCAGACACTCTACCACGTACTCGACTCAGGAACCGAGTACCGCATCTTCATACGGCACAAGCTCATTGAATACTCGCTTCCGAGGGCTCTCGAATACCTTCCCGTGGTGGAAAGCGAATACCGGATAACAGCCACTTCCAGAAGCGGAGCGAAGGGACTGTGGCAGTTCATGGAGAATTCGATAAAGCCCTACCTCAAGAAGAACGACTGGATAGACGAGAGGCTCGACCCGTGGAAGAGCACGGAGGCGGCACTCAAGAAACTCAAGGAGAACTACGAAACGTTCGGGGACTGGGCTCTCGCGCTCGCGGCCTACAACTGCGGAGCCGGAGCCATGAGGAAGGTGACGAAGGAGCACCCGGACATGAACTTCTGGCAGCTCGCTGAACAGGGCTACCTCAAGAAGCAGACTGTCCACTACGTCCCCAAGCTGCTTGGAATAACGGAGCTCTGCGAGAACATGGAGAAGCACGGCCTGGAGCTTCCAGAGATAGCGGACGACTACGACGAAGTGGAATACGACTACGCGCTTGCGAAGAAGCCCATAAACCTCGCGAAACTGGCGAAGGAACTTGGCATGACGACAAAGGAGATAAAGAAGCTGAACCCGTCGCTCGTCAGGACGGTCACACCGCCGAGCACTGGCTACGAAGTGAGGCTTCCGAAGGGGATGGCGGACGCTGGGCAGCTTGCGATAGACAAGATTCAGAAGGACATGAAGGGAGACGCCCTGCTCTATGTCGAACACAAAATAGCCTCGGGGGACACACTCTGGGGGCTGTCGAGAATCTACGGATGCAAGGTTGACGACATCTGCGACCTGAACGGAATAACACAGAGGACAATACTGAAACTGGGGAAAGTCCTCTACATCCCGATGAAATAGTCGAAGAAGACTAAATGGAAAAAGGCGAGATTAGATATCAAAAACGCCTTGAAAAATACCGAAAATCAAATGAGGTTTTTTAAAATGGCTATCAGAACATTGAATACATTCTTAGCGGCAGCCCTTTTTGCCGGCATTGCGGGTGCGCTCGGAGCGCAGGCCTACAATTCTTCGGATTTGGGCAGGGGCAAAGAGAACACCATAACATCGGAAAGCAGAATCGACTGGACGAAGGCGGAATTCATCTCGGACGTGAGCTTGGACACTGAAAAAGCCGGAATAAACATGCCGTCTGGAAAGAAGGAGGCGACCAACACAATCGACAGGGAAATCCCAATCCTCATAAAAGACCCACTGCTCTCCCTCTACGTCAACAACAGGCAGCAGCTCGGCGACCTGGTACTCGAAGACACCGTGACGCTCGAACAGCTCACGCAGATAATCGACGACGGACACAAGTCCCCGGGAGTCTTCACGAGCGGAACGCTCACGCTCAAGATGACGCACGAGCTGAACCTCCTGAAAATCGAAAGCCTAATGGTGAAGCACCATGTTCCATACAAGAACGCAAAGCCAATCGAAAAAATCTCATCGAAAAAATACACGGGCATCATCATAGACGCGAGAGGCATACTTCCAGTACATGGGGAATTCGTCTCCGACAGCGTGTACCCATGCTTCTTCCCCGAAATCTGGGACGAGGACATGAACCTCATCTACGAGAGGAACATGGGGGACCCGACGCTCGAGAAAGTCCAGGGAATGATACACTACGACTGGGACGACACAGAATCGAAGTACCAGAACAGGGTCGGAGTCGCTCCGCTCCACATAAAGGCAAGGAAAGTCTACGGAGAGAACAGGACGGACCCCGTAATCTCAAGGAACGACGCCCTCAAGATTCTCACGGTGCCGGAGAACCTCGAACTTTTGAAGCAGGGAAAAATCGTAGTGCTCCTCGACAAGGACAGGCTGGTGCACGCGGTAGAAACTCCAGAGAAGACGGACTCATACTACACGGCGATGGAAAAAATCAAGCGCACCTTCGAAAACGAATACAGCGAGGACGACGACGGAACGGGCACAGGAAAGGACAAGGTCCTCGACACCTGGGAGGGCCTCAAGATTCTCGCAAACCTCAAGTTCATCGCCGACAGTCCGCAGCTGCTTCCGTCGGAGCTTCCGAAGCTCAAGAAACTGGCGGAAGACCTGAAGGAACTGACGAAGAACGGCGGCTACCTCATCAACGTAGAGGGGCACACGGCCGACGTGAACAAGCCGGAAGGCCAGCAGATTCTCTCGGAGCAGAGGGCGAAGACGATTGTGGACGCATTCATCGCGAACGGAGTGAACAAGAGAATCATGTCGTACAAGGGATACGGCGGAACGAATCCAGTGGCCACGAACGGGACCGCGGAAGGAAGGGCCGCGAACAGGCGCGTGGAAATAACGGCAACGCCGATAAAAAAGACGAGCATAATGTCCAACTGACATACGGCCGCAAAAAAAGCCCGGGACCGCTTTGGAGTTCTTAAAATCTCCGAATGGTCCCGGGCTTTTTTTCAATGGCCTATCGATTGCGGACAATCACGAACCGACAGACTCGGCGAGGAGACAAACGCCTTCCACAAGGGCCTCGTGCTCGTGAGGAGCGATTCGCGCGTAGAGCGTGTCGGGCGTGTCGCCCGCAAGAACGGGAACCCTCTTCTGCACGAGGATTCTTCCAGTGTCGCAGCCGGAGTCCACAAGATGAACGGTGCAGCCCGACTCCTTCTCGCCAGATGCTATGACGGCCTCGTGCACGTGGTGCCCCCACATTCCCACCCCGCCGAATTTCGGAAGAAGGGCCGGATGGAGGTTCACGATTCGGTCGGAGAACTCGTCGATTATCCTGCCCGAAAGCACTGTGAGCCAGCCTGCAAGAACAATCGCGTCGCTTCCGGCCTCCTTCGCGGCGTCCATGGCGGCGTCGGAAACGGCCACGCGCTTCTCTTCCTTCGTCGCGGACTTGGCCTTCTCAGGCCCCATCACGGCGAACGGAGAGCAGATTTTCGTCGGGATTCCTGCCGAGGAAGCCCGCTCCAAGGCGTAGGCGTTCTTCGTGTCGCTCACGACGAGGACGATTTTGTAAGGGCAGTCGGCGTGGGACTTCTCGTAATCGATGAGAGCCTGAAGGTTCGTACCGCCGCCGCTGACCAAAACTGTTATGTTCATTCTATTCTTTTCCCAAAGTCAAAAATCAGTCGAGAATCGTGGCGTCGTGGCTGCCCTTCAACTCGCCACCGAGTTCCTTCTTGGACTTCTCCACGCAGCCGATTCTGTAGGCCTTGAGAGGAGCCGCGCCCGCCTTCGCGTAAGGCTCGGTCTGGAATTTCGCGGCGTTGTCGTTGAAGTGCTTGACGATTTCGTCGGCCTTGTCTGCGCTGACGGCAAGAATCAAGCCGATTCCCATGTTGAAAGTTCCCCAAACGCCTTCCGGGTCGGCTCCGCGACGGACAAGCTCCGCGAAGATGGCCGGCTTCTCCCAGGAATCCTTCTTGATGTGGGAGACGAGCTGGGTTCCCTTCGGGTACATTCTCGGGACGTTCTCGTAGAAGCCGCCGCCGGTGATGTGCACCATTCCGTGGATGGCCTTTCCGAACGCCTTGAGGGCGTCCATGACAGGGCGGACATAGATTCTTGTCGGAGTGAGGAGAACCTCGCCGATTTTCTTTCCGTTGAAGTCCTCGTTGAAGTCCTTGACGAGCTTCCTGACGAGGGAGTATCCGTTAGAGTGGCAGCCTGTGGAAGAGAGGCCGATGAGGACGTCGCCCTCGGCAATGTCCTTTCCAGTAATCATGTCGTCCTTCTCGCCGAAACCGACTCCGAAACCCGCCAAATCGTACTTTCCGATGTCGTAGAAGTCAGGCATCTCCGCAGTCTCGCCGCCGAGCAAGGCGCATCCGGCATCCACGCAGCCATCGGCGACACCCTTCACGAGGTCTCCGGCGACTTTGGCGTCGAGCTTTCCGCAAGCCACATAGTCGAGGAAGAACGAAGTCTGCACTCCAGAGCAGAGGATGTCGTTCACGCTCATGGCCACGCAGTCGATTCCCACGGTGTCGTACTTTCCCATCTGGAAAGCGATGTCGAGCTTCGTGCCAACTCCGTCGGTGCCGGAAACGGCGACCGGGTGCTTCAAGCCCGCTGGAATCTCGAACATTCCGTTGAAGCTTCCAAGCTCCGTCAAAAGCCCTGGAATCCTTGTCCTTGCGGCGTGGACCTTGTATTCGTTGACGGCGTTGTATCCCTCTTCGACATCTACGCCCGAATCTTTGTAATCGATAGTGTTTGCCATAAAAATCTCCAAAAAATTTGATGAGAAGATACTATCTGAAAAACGCAGATAAATAAACGACATGCAAGCGAAGAAGCAAATTCTTGCCGATAATTGCAAATACATTGAATATAGATGAAAATAAGAGGATTACATTTATTAAGAGAAACCAATGAAAAATTCCAAGAAGAGTAAGCAAAGAATCCTTTTCCCAATCGGAGTGAAACTGGTGACGATAATCAGCTTCATAGTCGTCGTGTCTCTGGGGGCAATCACGATTCTCGTAAGCTACTTCACAAGAGAGAACGACAGGCTCAAGGCGGAGAGCAACAACTTCACAGTAAATTCCAGGTCGTCGGGAATCGCGCAGAGCTTCTTCAGCCAGACCCAGTCGAACGTGTACCTCCTCATGGACATGATTTCGACAATCGGAACCAACGGCGCGCTGTCCAAGCAGTCTTCGGCATATTTCTTCGAGCGGTACCCAGAAATCGGAGCCATAATAGAATTGACAAGGAAGCAGCAGGATTTCACGATGGAGAGGAAGCCGCAGGACGAACGGACGATGAACCTCCTGAACACGCGGTTCATGCAGAAGCACGAACTGACGGACGGCAAAATCGAAAGCTTCATAAAATCAGAGGGAGACACAATCGAGAAGGCGTTCTCAGGCATAGAGAGCGCGGTGAACACCACCACATACTTCGACACTGCGAGCATAGGGCTTTTCTTCTCGTCCACGGAAGGCACGGACAGGAAGGCGATAATCGTCATAACCTCAACAGAATCTCTGGCGGACACGTTCGGAACCGTGGGGACGAACAACTCCTACATAATCAACGCGGACGGGGACGTTCTGGTGCACCCGGACTTCGAGAAAATGCGGCTGGGAACGAACGTCGCGGACTCTCCAATCGTCAAGCAGATGAGGGAGAACCCGGACACAGGGCGTCAGATTTTCTTCACCGACACGGACGGAATCGAGTATTTCGGAGCGTACCAAAAACTTTCGTTCGCGGACACTGGCGTAATCACCACGGTCAAGGCCTCGATAATCTACGAGAGCGTCGAATCGACCACGAGGAGGAACATCTACCTCACGATAGCGGTCTTCTTCCTCGAAATAATCTTCATATCCACATACTCCAGACACCTGAGCAAGAGAATAAAGAGGCTCACGAAGGCATCTGCCGAAATCGAGGTGGGCAGGTTCAACGTCAAGATAAAGAACACGTCGAACGACGAAATAACCGTGCTGACGAACAGCTTCATGAAGATGGGGCGCGGACTCGCGGAGAGGAAGAACCTGGAGGACACGTTCGGCAAATTCGTCAACAGGGAGCTCGCGAAAAAGGCGTTGAGCGGGGGGCTCAAGCTCGGAGGGGAGGAGAAGGACGTGACGGTCTTCTTCTCGGACATCAGGAGCTTCACGGCGATTTCGGAGAAACTCACGCCGGACGAGGTCGTGGGATTTTTGAACGTCTACATGACGAAGATGGTCGAGTGCGTGCAGAAGACCGGCGGAACCGTCGACAAGTTCATCGGGGACGCGCTCATGGGCGTGTGGGGAGCGCCGCTGTCGTCCGGGAGCGTGGCGAGGGACGCGTTCAACTGCGTGCGCGCCGCTCTCATGATGAGGGCCGCCCTCATGGAATTCAACAAGGACAGGGGCGGAGACAAGAAGCCCATCATCAAAATCGGCTGCGGAATCAACACGGGCCCCGTAATCGCCGGGCAAATCGGCTCGGAGCAGAAGATGGAGTACACGGTCATCGGGGACGCGGTGAACCTCGCTTCCAGGACGGAGGCGCTGAACAAGCCGTTCGGAACCGACATCCTCATAACGGAGAACACATACAGGCTCATAAAGGACTACGTCCTCGTGGAGGAGATGCCGGGAGTCATGGTCAAGGGCAAGGAGAAGCCCATCAAGATGTTCGCGGTAATCAACATCCCCAAAGCCACCGGAACGCCGGGCGCGGGAGCGAACGGACCTTCGTCGCTCGACGAGGTGAGGTCGCTGCTCGGAATACCGAAGCCTGACCTTTCAGGAGTCGACCCGAACAAGCACGAAGAGAAGTACAAGATAGGCGGAGACAAATAGAAGCTCGAATTATGGAAGGGAACGCAAGAACAGCCATGGGAAAAAGCGGAAAAGAAAAGGACGGGGAAGCCAAAGCCCCATTCGTCATCCTCATCATATTCTGCCTCATAGGAAGCGGAGTCTTCTCCTATCTTTTCGTAAAGGATTTGAACACCACGCTCACAAAGATGAACGAGGAGCCGATTGCAAGCATCTCGTTCAAGTACAAGTCGGCGCAGAGGAAATTCATCGAAAGGGAAATCTGGGACAAGCTAAAGCAGCAAAGCCCCCTCTACAACGGCGACACGGTGAGGACGGCACCGCGCTCGGAAGCCACGATTTTCTTCGGAGAGGACGACACAATCGAGCTGTTCGAGGACTCAATAATCCAGATTTTCATGGACGGAGACGAGCTCGTCATCAACGTGGGCGGCGGAAACGTCGTCGTGAGGGCTGGAGAGAACTCAAAGGGAATAAAAGTGCGCGTGGGTAAGATGTACACGACCTTGAAGAGCGGAACCGCGCTTTCGGCGAAGAAGGACGACCTGAACGGCATAACGAGTTTCCATGTGCTGGAGGGCGGAGCGTACATTCTGAGCGACGGCGGCGGCGACAAGGGAACTTTCGTGTCGTCGGTGGACCAGACGCTGTTCGCGGAGGACGGAAGCATAATCGACACGAGCGGCATCCCGATGGTCACGGTCACAAGCCCCTCCCCGAACGTGAAAGTGCTCAGGACGGAGGAAGGCAAAAAGACAGTCCACTTCGAATGGCGGGAGAGCAACATGCAGAACGACCACCTGGTCTTGAGCATAGCCGACAACGCAGGATTCGAGATGGCGAAGACATACGACCTTTCCGGAATCGACGGACATGACGGGTTCGACGTGGAAATCGAGGACGGAAAGACATACTGGGAGATGCACCCGGCCAACTACGGGGACAAATTCAAGGCGCAGAGCCAGATGAACGTCATCAAGGCGAGCAGGCCGGAACTGATAGTGCCGGTGAACGAATACG
>CAMHLH010000008.1 GCA_946185925.1 uncultured Treponema sp. | reverse complement strand
ATGCCGAACAGGTTCATCTTGCGCGTCATGCCGTGGATTGAAAGGACGTGCTCGTCCACGATGAGGACTTTGAGCTTCGTGTCCAGAGGCGTTTTTTCTGTTCCGCCATTCTCTTTCGTGATGTCGAAGACCTGCGACTCTATCGCGCTTGGAAGCGGAATCTTGAAATAGAAGACTGTTCCGCCGTATGGGTTCGACTTGACCCCGATTTCGCCCATCATGACTTTCACGAGGTTCTTGCAGATTGAAAGCCCCAGCCCGGTTCCCCCGAATTTCCTGTAGGTGGAGATGTCCGCCTGGAAGTAGTCGGTGAAGAGCTTCCTCTGCTTGTCCTCCGGGATTCCGATTCCGCTGTCCGTAACCTGGAATTCTATTTTCTTGTCGTCCGTGTAGAAGAGTTCGACGTGGATGTAGCCCTGATTTGTGAATTTGACCGCGTTCTTCACGAGGTTGAGCATTATCTGCTGGACCCGCACCGAATCCCCCGTGACAAGGGCCGGCACGTTCGGGTCTATGTCCACGACGACCTCGACGTTCTTGTTGAACGCCTCTATTGAAATCAGGTCGATTACCTGCTCTGTAACCTGCGCTATGTCGAAGGGGATTGACTCCAGCCTGAATTCGTTGGAGCGGATTTTCGTGAAATCCAATATGTTGTTGGCCAAATCGAGGAGGACTTCCGCGCTGAACTGGATTTGCCTTATGTATTCGGTCTGCTCCTTGTCCAGGTGGGTGTCCGATATCAACTCGATTGTTCCGATTATCGTCTGAATCGGGGTTCTTATCTCGTGCAGAGTGCTGGCCAGGAAACGGCTCGCCTCCGTTATGTCGTCATTTCTTTCCAGCATTCAAGACTTCCATGGCTTTTTGGATGATTGCCTCCGGCCTCTGCGGCTTGAGGAGGTAGCTTTTCGCTCCGAGCGACAGGGCCTTCACAATCATGTCGCGCTGGAAAGCCTGCGAGTAGACGATTACAGGCGTGTCGATTTTCCCCTGCTTGAGGAGGTTCAGGACTGTGAATCCGTCCACGTCTTCCATGAAGATGTCCAATATTATGATGTCGTATCCCTTTTCCCGCTTCTCTATGGCGGTTTCCACGAATTTTCTTCCGTTCTCGTAGAGGTCGGAAGTCGCTCCGATGCTCAGGAATGCCTTCTGCGTCAGAACCCTCACTATGTTGTCGTCGTCCACGATTGCGACGGAGAGGGTCGAACCTGCCTCGTTGATTGCGTCTTCCTTGTTGGAGTCCGAAGAGAACCTCATCTCGATTGAGGCGTCCCCGGTTTCGGATTTTTCCGTGTCGGCGAGGATGTTGTTCGAGATGACTTCCTCTACCGAATCTCCGTCGTTGCTCACGATTGAGTTCAATATCGTCGAAATGTTCTTCGCGACCTCGATTCCCTTGTATTCCTCGTGTCCGTCGACCATCTCCGCCACTATGTCGTCGAGGGAGAGCACCTTTATGTTCCTGTTGTGGATTTTCGGATTCTTCCTTATTGTGTCGAAGAGCAGCTCAAGGTTCATTCCGTCCACGAAAGAGAGGTTCAGGGAAGTCATCATCAAAATCACCTTCGGCATGGTGAGCGAATTCTTCTCGATTATCTCTTCGATTTTGTACTTGAGCAGGAATATCTTCTCCCTGTTCAGTCCGATTGCGGCTTCTATGAAGATTATGTTGTTGTTCAGGTGCACGTCCATGACGGCCGGCGTCGTGTCCATTATGAACGGCTTCTTCAGCACGCGGCCGAGCGCGTCGAAGAGGGCGTCGTATTTTATCGGATGCTTGAAGTACTTTATCATTCCGTACTTGAGAAGCTGGGAAATCTTTTCCTTCTCAATCTGGGGGCCTGTCACTATGACCGGCACGGAATGCACGTTCCTGTCCTCGATTTTCTTCTTTAGGAAATCGATTATGAGCGGGTTTATGGCCTCTTCCTCCGAGTATTTCTTTATGTTCACGATAATCAGGTCGGGGAAGTCGCTGTTCATCTTGACGTAAGCGTCCCTTTCAGTAGCGAATTCCAGCTGTATGTTCTCTGCTCCTAGCTTGTCCGTTATGAAGTCTTTGAAAATTGGAGCCGCATCCACGATTAAAACTTTTGCCATACATACATTATCGGATATAAAATAGGACAAAATTATCAGAACAAAATTATTTTGGAGGAAAATGATGGCTAAGATAGCGGTTTTTTTGGCGCCTGGCTTTGAGGAAATCGAAGCGCTCACGGCTGTGGACTACTTGAGGAGGGCGGGGGAGGACGTCGTGACTGTCTCCGTTCCCGGCGTGGATTCTTCGGAGATTACGTCCGTGGTGCCGGGCGCGCACGGAATATCGGTCGTGACGGACCAGGTGCTCAAGGATTTCGCCGACGAGTCCGAGGAGAGCCTCCCCGACGCGGTGTACTTCCCCGGCGGTCTTCCGGGTGCCACGAACCTGGCGGCCTGCGAGTACCTCATCGACTTGATTCAGTTCATGGAGGAGTCGGGAAAAATCGTCGCCGCGATGTGCGCTTCCCCGGCGATTCTGCTTTCAAAGTCGGGCGTCCTAGCCGGAAGGAAGTGGACCTGCTACCCGAAGATGAACGAGAACCTTTCAGAGTACTGCGGTTCCGCGGAAAAGGCCGCCGAGCTCACGAAAGGCTCTTCGGTTGTGGAGAACGTGCCTTTCGTCTTTGACAGGAACGTCCTGACGGGAAGGGGGCCTGGCACCGCCGAGCAGTTCGCGATGGAATTTGTCCGCATCCTCGCTGGAGAAGCGACCGCGAAGAAAGTCCACGACGGAAGCTGCCAGAGATAAATAGGGCGAATGTCGAGTTTATGCATACCGTAGTTGCCGAAACGCGCTCCCAGCGGGAACCCACAGCCGAATGCGGCAGTACCGCTTCGCGGTGGCTGAGTGCATTCGGCTGTGGAACCCCGCTTCCGCTCGTTTCGGCCATTCCACTGTAAAAACTCGACTTTTGACCAAAAAATAACGAGTTTATGCTTGTTTCAGCAACTGCATTGTGAAAACTCGTCATTCGTTTCATTGAATAAAAAAAGGAGTTTCATTTTGAAAAGATTTCTTACGGCGTTGGCTTTGTCTTCCCTTCTTTTTTCGCCGTCGTTCGCGGACGGTGTGAAGATTGATGGGAAAAATGTGACCTTCGACACGCCCGACTTGAAGGCGAAGCTTTCTTTGGACGGCACGGAGCTTTCCGGGAAGGACGTTTCATGGAGCGTCGCCGACCCCTATGTGGTTTCCGTGGACGAGGGGGGAGCTGTCGTTTCCCTTTCGGGCGGAGAGACTGTGGTGACGGCCGCGTCCGGCTCTTCAAAAGTGGATTTTTCCGTGAAGGTGGAAGAGCCTGACCGCGCGCCGACTTCGGACGTTTTGGACGCGAAGAGCCTCTCAGGCAAAATCGAACTGATAATGTGCGGCGACTCGATAATGCGCGACTATGCGCCGAACGCCGTTGACCAATACGGGCTTGGGCAGGCGATGAAGGAATTCTGGGATTCGTCGAAGGTGGAGGTGGACAACTCCGTCTCCAACGGCGGCCGCTCCTCCCGCTATTTCTACAACGAGCCTTCAAGGTGGCCGACCGTGAGGAAGATGCTAGAAGCCAACAAGAAGAGCGGCAAGACCACTGTGGTCTTCTTCTCGTTCGGGCACAACGACCAGCGTAGCCTTTCCGGCGGGGACTCGAAAGTCGGGCCCTACGGCGCTTCGTTCACGTTCGCCGAGAAAAACCAGAACGGCACGGTCGCCGGAACCCACTACGACTACATCGAACGCTACATCGTGGAGACGAGGAAGCTCGGCGGAATCCCGGTCATGGTGTCTCCGTTCGTGAGAAAGTATCTGAACAACGGAAAAGTGACGGAGAAGGGCAGACACAACATGGAAGCCAAGTCGGGCGGAGAAAGCGTTCCCAGGGGTAATTATCCAGAGGCCATGAGGAAAGCCTGCGAGAAGCACAACGCGATTTTTGTGGACATGACGAAGATGAGCGCAGACTTGGTGGCGGATTTTGAAGCCGAGAAGAAGACGAAGCTCCTCTACATCTCGTCCGATTCCACCCACGAGCGGAAGTTCGGGGCGTTTGAGCTTGCATCGTTGGTCACGAAGGATTTGAAGAAGCGCGGGTATTTCTCCGACTACATCGTGGAAGCGGAGCCGAGGATTTTTGTGGGGGCATCCTCGCTCTCGTTCGGAAGATGCGATGCGAAGACCGACAAAATCCTCGCGTTCGACATCTCCCTTCTGGGCGTGGATTCTGGAAAGTTGACATTGAAGGCCCCAAAGTGCTATTCAGTCAGCCTTTCAAAAAACGGTGAATATTCTTCAAAACTTGAAATCGACTGCTCGAAAATAAAATTCGGAACGGAGATATTCGTGAAATTCACTCCAGCGAAAGTTTCCGACTACAACGGAAAACTTGAACTGTCCCTCGATTCTGCCAAACTTGAATTCGGCAATTTCGAGGGGGCGCCTTCCCCTTCAAAGAAGGTGAAAATTTCCCTCAGCGGCTCTGGAAAAGAGAAAATCACGGACGGAAAAATGCTGAAAGTGGCTTGGCCGCTTGTGGATTCCGAGCACAAGTTCACGACAAAGGCTTCTATTCAGAGCGACGCGAAATCTGCTTCGAAAGTTCTCCCAATCGATGTGAAAGTTGTGGGGCTCGACGTTCTTGAGCCTGACAGGGAATTTTCCCCTGACGACGAGGGCGAGTATGTCTCTCTCTTCAAGTACAAGGGCGGAACTTGGCCTGTGAACGATTCGGGCGCGATGGTGGAGGACTGCTACATCGAATTCGCGATTCCCGCCTCGAAGCAGAATCTCGTCGTGAACGGCTTCTCTTTCTTCGCTGGCTCCTCCGGCTCGAAGGACATGAGGTGGCACGCGTTCTACTCGACCGACAAGGACTTCAAGAATCCGACGCCGTTCGTGTCGGGCGGAAAAGGCTCGTACAAGGGCGTGACCGAGGAATTCTCCACGTCAGAGGCACTCGGACTTTCGCTCAAGGGAAAGGGCACAATCTATGTGAGAATCTATCCCGCGAACAAGGACACGAAGGAGAATTCCGAGAACGCGTTCATGCTCTCGAATTTCACAGCCTATTGTTTGATAAGGGAAAAATAGACCTGTTCGGCGACTGAAGTTTTTGGACAGGTTCAATAAAAAAAAGGAGAATGAACAAATGAAGAAGTTCATCAAGAAAATCGGAATGGCGCTTGTCTGCGCCGCTTCCGTTTGTGCAGGCTCGGCTTTCGCGAAGTCTGTGGAGTTGAAGGAGGCGAAGCTCGTCCTTGTGGGCGACTCGACCGTGTGCGCGTTCAAGGACGCGTACTTGTATCCGCGCTACGGCTACGGAACGCAGATTGGCAACAATCTTTCCGAGAAAATCACTGTCGTGAACTGCGCCAGGAGCGGCCGCTCGTCGAAGAGCTTCATAAAGGAGACGAACTACCAGCAGATGAAGGACAACCTCTCGAAGGGCGACTACTTGATGATAGCGTTCGGGCACAACGACCAGAAAAGGGAGGACACGGCGAGGTTCACAGACGCAAACGGAAAGACCGAAGACGCCGACTCGTTCAAGCATTATCTCTACGAATATTATGTGAAGTACGCTCTCGATGTGGGCGCGACTCCGATTCTCTGCACGCCGATTGTGCGCGCGAATGCCGAGAACGACTATTCGGGCGTCTATGGCCATGTGACGGAGAACGGCGACTACAGAAAGGCCGTGGTTGAGCTTGGCAAGGAGAAGAAAGTCCAGGTAATCGACCTGACTGCGCTCACGAAGAAGCTCTACAAGAAAATCGGGTTCGAGAACGCCAAGTTCTTCCACGCGATTCCGGTCGGAAACGCGGACTTGAGCGCGGACTGGGCTTCCTTGGACACTACCCACCTGAACATTTTCGGCGCGAAGGAGGTCGCGTACCTTTTCTGCAAGGCGTTGAAGTCTTCGAAATGCCCTTTGGGAAAGTACGTCACGAATCTCTACGAGCCTAAAAAAGAAGTCGATTTGGTGAAGAACGAGAACTACAAGTACGCCGAGTACAAGGTTCTTGATTTCGAGAACATCGCAGGCTCCGGCAGTTTCGAGACGATTGGCGACTGGTACGGAACCGCGTTCGGCTCTTGCGGCGAGTCTCCGAAAATCGTCGCGAACGGATTCGTCGCCAAGGAAACTTCCGAAGGCGTCTTCACTGTGGGACAGACCGCCGCCGGTGTCTCAAGCGGAGAGATTGGAGCCGCCTCCGACGGATTCTCGTTCGTCTGCCGCCAGCTTCCTTCGTCGAAGAATTTCACGCTCTCGGCAAAGGCAAAGGTTTTGACCGTCGCCGACAAAAAATATGGAAAGTCGGCGGGATTCGGCCTCATGCTCAGGGACGACTGCTATGCGCCGTCGCAGAGCACCGTCGATTCAAACTTTGTGGCGGCAGGTCTCTACGCGGACTCTTCCTCAAGCGTCGTGAACTTCTCTAGGGAAGGGAAGGCGTTGAACTTGTCTTCCGACACCGCTCCTCTCTACAAGGCGGGCGACACTGCCGAGTTCAAAATCGAGAGAGTCGGACAGGTCGTGAAAGTGACGACTTCTGTTGGCGGAAAATCCTATACTCAGACCTTCACCGACTTCGATTTCGTCGCGAAGGACAACGCCTTCATCTATGCGGGACTCTTCGGCACTCGCGGAACGACGGTCGAATTTACGGATGTCGTCATCGATGTCACCGGCGAGTCGCAGGTGAACTAGTGGCTTTTCAGTTGTTGAACATATAAACAGAAAAAGGATGGAAGTGAATTTCTTCCGTTCTGGAAAATAGGGGATGTCTTGCGGCATCCCCTTTGTTTTTTGACGGCCTTCTATTTTGTTTGCTTGTGCGTGCGAGTTTCTGTAAAATGAATATAAACTGAAAAAAAGAGGCGAATCATGAGAATAAGGTCGACTTTGTTCGCAAAAATCATCGGCGGCTACATTGCCGCAATCGCAGTCATCGGCGTTTTGTCGGCGGTGATTGCAAACAACGCGATAGGGTTCAGGAAAATAGCGCAGGCTTCCGAGTACGAGATTCTTCCGAACACGCTGAATGCCAAGGCCCTGCAGATGCACGTCATACAGGTGCAGCAGTGGCTCACGGACATTTCCGCCACGAGGGGGGCCGAGGGGTTCGACGACGGCTACGACGAGGCGGAGGAGCATGCGAAGGCGTTCCGTGAGATTGTGAAGGGCTACAGGGACTTCTATTCCGCGAAGTCGGACAGCAAAAAGACAGAGCAGATGGACACTCTGCAAAAGTCGTTCGATGAATTCTATTCCGTCGGAAAGCAGATGGCGGCGGCCTACATAGAATACGGTCCCGAGCGGGGGAACGAATTCATGGAGAGATTCGATCCGTTCGCCGAGGAAATCTACGAGGAAGTGAACTCGTTCGTGGACGAGCAGGTAAATAACCTGAAGGAAGGTGTCGGCAGAATCGACAGGAATTCGGCGGCCCTCATAAGGACGGTGGTCGTTCTGGGAATCGCGTCCGGCATTCTCCTTGTGATGATTGGATTCGTCATCTCTAAGCGCATTGCGACACCAATCAAGAAGTTGACGAAGATTTTGAAGAACATATCCGAAGGCGAAGGCGATTTGACAAGGAGAATCGAAATCAGCTCATCGGACGAAATCGGGGACATGGCGGGCTACTTCAACCTTACGTTCGAGAAAATCAGGAAGCTTGTGGCCTCTGTGAGCGCGCACGGGGAACGGCTCGGCGGAGTCGGAGAGGAGCTTGCGACGAACATGGCCGAGACGGCCGCCGCGGTGAACGAAATCTCGGAGAACATCAGGAGCATAAAGAACCAGACGGAGCGGCAGACCAGCAGCGTTTCCGAGACGAGCAGCGCGATGGAGCAGGTCTCGGGCGGAATAGACAACCTCAACCGGCTGATAAAAGAACAGTCCTGCAACATCCGCGAGTCGGAAGAGTCCATTCAGGGGCTGATTTCGGGCATCGCCACGGTGTTTTCGACGCTTGAGAAGAACTCGGACAACATCGAGACGCTCGCGAGGACTTCGCAGGAGGGCAGGACCGTGCTCGACAAAATCACGGCCGCGATTCAGGATGTCGCGAGGGAGTCGGAGAGCCTCATCGAGATAAGCAGCGTAATCAAGGACATCGCGAGCCAGACGAACCTCCTCGCCATGAACGCGGCCATAGAGGCGGCCCATGCGGGCGAGACCGGAAAGGGATTCGCGGTTGTCGCGGACGAGGTCCGAAAGCTCGCTGAGAATTCGGCGGCGCAGACAAGCACAATCTCGGTTGTCCTAGAAAAAATCAAGGATTCTATCACTACAGTCATATCCTACGCGGACGAGGTTGTCTCCCAGTTCAACTTGATAGAAAGCGGAGTCGCCACGGTCGCGAGCCAGGAGAGCGACATCAGGCGGACGGTGGAGAGCCAGTCGCTGGACAGCAAGAGCGTGCTGCAGTCGCTTCGCGAGCTGAACGAAATCACCGGCAAGGTTCAGTCAGGTTCCGTGGAGATGCTGCGCGGAAGCGAGCAGATAACGTCAGAGGCCAGGACGATGAACATGCTGACGCAGGAAATCGGCGGCGGAATGAACGAAATGGCGTGCGGAGCCGACCAGATATCGGAGGCCGTGAACACTGTGAACGAACTCGCAAACGAGAACAAGTCGAGCATTTCCGCCTTGCTCGCCGAGGTCAAGAAATTCAAAATCTGACCCGTTCTCGCTCAGCGGATTGTGGATTCGCGTTCGACGAGGTTGTATTCGGAGAAGTATTCCTTGTCGCCGGCCGTGGCTCCGCTCAAGGCGGCTATGAAAAGCTCGGCGGCCTGCTCTCCGAATTCCTTTATGTGCTGGTTGACGGTCGATATCGTCGGGGTCACCAATGTGCAGATGGGAATGTCGGAGAAGCCGAGAACGCCCATCTCCTCTGGAATCTTGATTTTCTCCTCCGAAAGTTCCTTCGAGACTCCGATGGCTATCTGGTCGGACACGCAGAAAATCAGGCAGGGCTTCTTGATGTCGGCCGTGAGGAGAAAATTCCTCGCCGCGTTCCTTCCGCTCGACAGGTCGTGGCTGGACTTGAAGATGTGCGACTCGTCGAATTCTATCCCAAGCCTCTTCGCAACGTTGAACGCAGCCTCCTCCTTGTCCTTCGTCGTGCGCCATGCCTCGTCGCCGAACATGTAGAGGTTCCCGTATTTCGGGAGGATTTTCTCCAGGGCTTCCTCGCTCGCCTTTTTCTCGTCGACCCTTATCGAATAGAGCTTCTCGTCCGGGCCGCTCTCCATGAAGCTGTTCACGAGGACCGTCGGGTATTTTCTGCTGGTCTCCCTGATGAAGTCTATGTTCGTGTCGTTCATTGGGCGGCTTCCAGCTATGATGAACCCGTCCACCTGCTTCTGCATCATCAACTCCATCTCCCGCCTTTCGTGCTCCATGTCGTTGTTCGTGGTGCAGAGGATTATCCTGATGTCCTTTTTCTGGAGAGTTGATTCCAGCCCCTTGACGATTCCCGCGAAGAATGGGTTCGCTATGTCCGAAATGAAGACCGCGACTATGCCTGTGCTCATCTTGTTCATTCCGCGGGCGAACACGTTCGGGGTGTAGTTGTGCGCCTTCATCGCCGCGAGGACTTTCTCCCTCGTCTTTTCGCTCACCTTGTCGCTTCCGTTTATTACCCTTGATATTGTCGCGACCGATACTCCGCAGTCTTCCGCCAGATTGTAGATTGTGTATGTCATTTCCTGTTTTTTTCCGATTAGATTTTTGTTTTCGAAGTACTTTCAATTAAAACATCGATGAGGACATTTCACAAGCGGAGAGGATTTCCGCTTCCGCTTTACAAATCAAGGATTCTGTCTTATAGTTTGAAAATGTAACCGGTTACAAAAGTGAACGGCAGACGGACATCGCTGGATTCCAGTGATTCTCTTTTTTTGATTTGGAGACAATATGATTTTGAGGCAGATTCCTTTTTCGCTTGAAAAGATTGACGGCAACGCGCTCACGTTCAAGAGCGGCGCGGTTGGGGAGACGGTTCGCGTCTTCGTGCTTGAGGACGACATCGTCCGCGTCCTGATTTCGGACGGGGAGCTTTCGATGGACAGGACATGGGCTGTGGCTCCCGGCATGGAGGACATTCCGAGGGAGGGCAGGGACAGGCTGGACACGTCCCCCTTCTCGAAGCCTGAATTCAAGCACGAGGAGAGGGACGGCTTCTTTTCGATTGAGACCGGGAAAATCCGCATGGAGATAAACCTCGACGGCTTCAGAATCTCCTGGTTCGAGAAGTCCGAGGGCGGAAAGTGGATTGGCGTCCTCCGCGACAGGCAGACGCAGGCCTACAACTTCGCCCATTCGCTTGGGGAGGGGCCTTTCCACTACACGGAGCGGCTCAAGGACGAGCTTGTCTTCGGGCTTGGCGAGAAGGCCGGGAACCTGGACAGGTCGGGCAGGGCGTTCACGATGCGGAGCCTCGACCCGATGGGCTACGACGCGGAGACTTCGGATCCTCTCTACAAGCACTGGCCGTTCTACATCGCGCGTAATCCGAGGACGGGCCTGTCCTACGGTCTCTTCTACGACAACTTCTCCACCGCTGTGTTCGACATGGGGCGGGAGCTTGACAACTACCACGGATTTTTCAGGAGCTACCACGGAGAGTCCGGCGAGCTTGACTACTATTTCATCGCAGGCCCCTTGGTGAGGAACGTCACGGAGAGGTTCTCCTGGCTCACCGGAAAGACGATTTTCATGCCGAAGTGGAGCCTTGGATATTCCGGTTCGACGATGACCTACACCGACGCGGACAACGCGCAGGAGCAGCTGATGAAATTCATCTCCGAATGCGAGTCGAACGGCATTCCATGCGACTCCTTCCAGCTTTCCAGCGGCTACACGAGCATCAACGGAAAGCGCTACGTCTTCAACTGGAACTACGACAAGTTCCCGGACCCGAAGAGGTTCGCGGCCGATTTCCACGAGAGGGGGGTGCGGCTCTGCGCGAACATAAAGCCCGCCCTGCTCCTCGACCATCCGCTCTACGACTCGCTCGACAAGAAGGGGCTTTTCCTGAAGAGCCGCGACGGCAAATGCACCGAGCTTTCGCAGTTCTGGGACGATTTGGGCTCTTATGTGGACTTCACGAACGCCGAGGCCTACGACTGGTGGAAGAAGCAGGTCACCAAGCAGCTTCTGGAGTACGGAATCGACAGCACGTGGAACGACAACAACGAGTACGAGGTCTGGGACGGAAAGGCGAAGGCCGCCGGATTCGGGCGTGAAATCGACGTGGGGCTGATAAGGCCTGTCCTGACGCTCCTGATGATGAAGGCGTCTTTCGAGGCCCAGAGGGAGTTCGCGCCTGAGAGGAGGCCGTATCTCATAAGCCGCTCCGGATGTCCGGGCATGCAGCGGTATGTGCAGACCTGGTCGGGCGACAACAGGACGGCGTGGAAGACCATCAAGTACAACATAAAGATGGGCTTGAGCATGAGCCTGAGCGGAATGTACAACATCGGGCACGACATCGGCGGCTTCGCGGGGGACGCCCCGGAGCCTGAGCTTCTCGTCCGCTGGGTGCAGAACGGGACTTTCACGCCCCGCTTCACAATCCACTCGTGGAACGACGACAAGACCGTGAACGTTCCTTGGATGTACCCGGCCTACACGGCTCTCGTCCGGAAGACCATGCTCCTCCGCGCCAGGCTCGCCCCGTACTACTACAACCTCCTCTACAGGGCGCACGAATTCTCGGAGCCTTTCGTCAGGCCGGTCTTCTACAACTACGAGAACGACGAGGAGACTTTCCGCGAGAGCGACGACTTCATGGTCGGAAGGGAGCTTCTGGTGGCTTCCGTGGTGAACAAGGGGCAGTTCGAGAGGGACGTCTACCTTCCGGTGGAGAGCCTCGGCTGGATGGACTTCCACACGGGGCTTTGGTACTCCGGCGGACAGACCGTCACGGTTCCGGCCCCGATCCAGTACAATCCGCTCCTCGTGCGCGGCGGCTCGATAATCCCTGTGAACGACGCGGAAATCGATTTTTCCACGAAGGACAGGGACGAGCGTGGCTTCATGCTCTTTCCTCCGCGCTTCGGGAAAGGCTCCTCAAGCTACTGCCTTTTCGAGGACGACGGCGAGACGCAGGCCTACAGGAAGGGGGCTTTCGCGAAAGTTCTCGTGGAGATGGAATGGGATTCGTCCGGAGTCTCGGTCACCCTCTCGAAGGAAGGCGGCTACGAGCTTCCGTACAAGACTGTCGCCCTGCATTTGTCAGACGGGGACGCGCGGCCTGTGACGGTGAACGGAAAACTTGTCCCGAAGGGCGCATTGTCAGCGGTGGAATTTTGAGCCGGCCGGTCTTTTTGTTCGGAAATGCGGTTTTTACCGAAAGTAACCGCTTACAAAATGCTGAAAAATATCACATTTTGCGATGTTTATGATAAAAAAAGAAGAGCGGGAAGGGGGAAGCCTCTGTTATCGTTCTAAATAGATAAAGCAATAGAAAATAGTAATCTTAAGGAGGACTCTACTATGAAAATAACAGTTCGTAACGCTTTGGCTGCCGCTGCGGCTGGACTCATGCTTGTGTGCGGCATCACTGGATGCAAGGGAAAGGAAGGGGGAGAGACGGGGGCCAAGACCGTGAAGCTCAAGCTCGGCCACAATCTCGCCGAAGACCACGCTGTCCACATCCAGCTCACTTCCTTCGCGAACGCCGTGAAGGAGAAGACGAACGGCTCCGTGACAATCCAGATTTATCCCAACGGAACGCTCGGCTCTGAGTCCGACATGGTTTCGCAGATTCAGGCCGGCGCGCTCGACATGGCCAAGGTCTCGGCCTCGACGCTCGGAAACTTCAACAGCGGCTGGAACGCGCTCTCTGTTCCATACGTCTTCAACAACAAGGAGCACTACTATTCTGTGATGGACGGCCCAATCGCCGACGAACTCTACAACCTCACCGAGAAGGACGGATTCAGGGGACTCACCTGGCTCGACTCTGGCTCCCGCTCGTTCTACACGAAGAACACTCCCATCCGCACTCCGTCCGACCTCAAGGGCCTGAAAATCCGCACGATGGACAGCCAGGTCGCGATAGACATGATGAAGTGCCTCGGCGGCTCCGCGACTGTCATGGGCTACAGCGAAATCTACACGGGACTCCAGCAGGGCGTAATCGACGGTGCCGAGAACAATGTCACGGCTCTCCGCGACCACGGCGACGTATCTAAGTACTACTGCTTCGACGAGCACACGAGAATCCCGGATGTTATTGTCATCTCCACGAAGACCTGGGGGAAACTCTCCGACGAGCAGAAGAGTGTCATCAAGGAATGCGCAGCCGCCGCGACCCAGGAGTACAAGGCCGCATGGCTCGCCTTCGAGAACGAGGTCCTAGACAAGGCCGTGAACGTGAACGGCGTGACCCTCGTGAGGGACGTGGACACGGCCGCTTTCCAGAGCGCCTGCCAGCCGATTTACGCGGCCCTCAAGGCTTCTTCTCCTGAAGTCTATGCGATTGTCGAGAAAATCCAGAACTGGAAGTGATTTCCTAATTCCTTGACAGGGGGCGGTCTTGAAAAGAGTCGGGCGGCTCCCTGCTTACCCCGTTTCTTTTCAGGAGACTTGCAATGAACAAAATCAACGAGATAATCGACAAGGTGATGACGGCCTTTCTGGCAATCGCCATGCTCTCCCTGCTTTTGGGCGGCACCTGGCAGATTTTCACCAGATGGGTCGTCAGGGACCCGTCGACCTTCACCGACGAATTTCTTCGCTACGCGCTCATCTGGTCGGCCATGATTGGCTCCGCCTACTGCTTCTACAAGAACGAGCATCTTGCCCTCGACCTCTTCTCTTCAAAGGCGAGGGGCGTTCCGAAGATTCTCCTTACCATTTTCATAGAGGCGGCCATAATCTTCTTCGTCGTCTACGTCTTCATCTGGGGCGGAATCAAGGTCGCTTCCAACGCCACCAACGCTTCTTCCGTGATGAAGATTCCGTTCAAGGTCCTGTATTCTGTGTTCCCCATTTCGGGAGTGCTCATCGTCATAACCAGAATCATCAACTACGTGATGGTTCTCTTTGGAAAGAAGGAGGATAAATAACATGGTGCTCCAGGCTACTGTCATGCTCTTCGGCTCTTTCTTCGTGATGCTCGCCGCGGGCATTCCAATCTCCGCGGGAATCGGCATCGCTTCCGTGATAACCGCATTGATGTGCGGGATGGATTTCGACCTCTTCAGCCTTCTGGCGGCCCAGCGCTGCTTCTCTGGCGTGGATTCGTTCTCCCTTCTGGCTCTTCCGCTCTTCTCTCTCGGCGGAAACATAATGAACAAGGGCGGAATCGCCAAGCGTCTCGTGCGCCTCGCCCGTCTTCTGCTCGGACGCGTCCCCGGCTATCTCTCCGCCTCGAACGTGCTCGCGAACATGTTCTTCGGCGCGGTCTCAGGCTCCTCCGTCGCCGCCACGAGCGCGATGGGCTCGATAATGGGGCCTCTTGAGAAGGACGAGGGCTACGACCCCAACTACTCGGCCGCCGTCAACATCTGCTCGGCCCCGACCGGAATCCTCATTCCGCCTTCAGGACCCCTCATCCTCTATTCCATAACCGCAGGCGGAGTCTCCGTCGCTGCCCTCTTCATGGGCGGATACCTGACCGGGCTTCTCCTCGGAATCTCCGTCATCGCCGTGGCGATTTTCCTCGCCGTGAAGAAGGGCTACAAGGCCTCGACCGTGAAGGAGACCGACCCCACATGGAAAATCGTCGTGGACGCAATCCCGAGCCTTTTCGCCGTCGTCGTCGTGATGGGCGGAATCCTCGCTGGCATCTTCACGGCCACGGAGGCGGGCGTCGTCATGTGCATCTACTGCGGAATCCTCGCCCTGGTCTACCGCGAGATGGACGGAAGGACATTCTACAAGATTCTCGCCGACACGATGAAAAGCTCCGCGACAATCCTCTTCCTGATTGCCTCGTCTTCTATAATGAGCTACGTCATGTCCTACACGGGAATCCCGGCCGCCATCTCGAGCGCTCTCATGAGCGTATCGGACAACCGCTATGTGATTCTCCTCATAATGAACATCTTCCTCCTCGTGATGGGAATGTTCCTGGACTTGACCCCGGCGGTCCTCATCTTCACCCCGATTTTCCTTCCAATCGCCCGCTCGATTGGCATGAGCGAGGTGCATTTCGGCCTCATGCTCATAATGAACCTGGGAATCGGCTCCGTGACGCCACCTGTAGGCTCCTGCCTCTTCGTCGGCTGCGGCGTGGGCAAGGTGAAAATCGAGGGGGTCACCAAGTACATCGTCCCTATTTTCCTTGCGATGGTGGCGGCCCTCTTCCTCGTCACGTTCATACCCGCCATTTCCATGGTGGTTCCTTACCTCTGCGACCTAGTTCCAAGCCTCGGCTGGCTGAACTAGGAGTTCCGGGGCTTTTGCGGTTGAACCTGTCCGGTGTCTGAGTTTTCCGGGCAGGTCCATTTTTTATGTGTCCATTTTTTGTGGACGGGAGATTCTTGAGAATGATTCTGAAATCCTTCAACAACATAGAGAAGACCGGCTGCGGCTACATAATCCACGGTGATGTGGCGGACGTGCTGCTCGTCTTCATGACCGACGACATATTCCGCTTCCGTGTGAGCTTTTCGCGGGACTTCAGGGAGGAGTCCTACACGCTCGTGAGGACCGCGTGGGAGGACCGCATGGACGGGCTCCTGAAGGACGAGAGGGAGCGGATTGTTCCTCTCGACGTGCCTGTCGCCGAGACGGGGAACGCCCTCTGCTTCGAGACGGGGACGCTCAAGCTCGTGGTGAACAAGGAGCCTTTCTTCTTCAAGGTTCTGGACAAGGACGGGAACTGCGTCTACCACGATTTGCCCGAGCGCGCCTTCGAGGTGGACCAGCTGGGGCGGTTGAGCCACTACAGCCGGATGGACAGGGACTATGACCATTTCTACGGATTCGGCGAGAAGACCGGGCACCTGGACAAGAAGGGCAGGCGGCTCCGCATGAGCCCGAAGGACGCAATCGGCCACGACCCGGAATTCGGCGACCCGATGTACAAGCACATCCCGTTCTATGTGCGCGTGGACGAAAGGAGCAGGCACGCCGTGGGGCTCTTCTACCACAACTCCTACGACAGCGTCTTCGACTTGGGGCAGGAGATTTCGGGCTACTGGGACCGCTACTGCTACTACCAGACCGACGGCGGCGACATCGACCTCTTCTTCATCAACGGACCTACCGTGGCCGACTGCGTGGGTGGCTACACCTATTTGACCGGCAGGACGATTCTTCCGACCAAGCAGTCCCTCGGCTACTGCGCCTCGACGATGTACTACTGCGAGCTTGAGAAGGACTGCGACAGGGAAATCCTGGACGTGGTGGACAAGCACGGGAAGGAGGGCATCAACATCGACAACTTCTGGCTCGCCAGCGGATATTCGAGCGGCGAGGAGGACAACCTCCGCTACGTCTTCAACTGGAACAGGAAGCGTTTTCCGAACCCCAGGGAATTCTTCAGGAGGATGAACGAGAGGGGAATCAACGTGATGGTGAACTTGAAGCCGGGAATATTGAAGAGGCACCCGTTCATGAAGGAATTCGAGGAGAACGACGTGTTCATAAAGACCGCCAACGGAAAAAGCCCCTATCTCGGTCGCTGGTGGGGCGGAGCCGGCCGCTTCTTCGACTTCACGAACCCCAGGGCGCGCGAGGTCTGGGCGAGGCACCTGAAGGAGGACGTGCTGGAACTGGGAAGCAAGAGCGTCTGGAACGACAACTGCGAGATGGACGGAATCGAGGACCGGAACGCCCAGTGCGATTTCGAGGGCGGGAAGGGCACGATGGCGGAGTTGAAGATAATGCACTCGAATTTGATGGCCTACCTCGCGAAGAAGACTCTGGCGGAGGTCTATCCGACCGAGCGGCCGCACATCATAAACCGCGCGGGCTTCTCCGGCATCCAGCGGTACGCCCAGGTCTGGGGCGGCGACAACCTCACCGACTGGCGGACCGTGAAGTTCAACATCGCGACGATTCTCGGCATGGGAATCTCCGGCTGCGCGAACATGGGCTGCGACATCGGGGGCTTCGCCGGGCGCGCTCCGGATGCGGAACTGATGCTCAGGTGGATTCAGAGCGGAATCTTCCAGCCGCGCTTCTGCATGAACAGCGCGAACAACGACAACACCGTGACCCAGCCGTGGATGTACGACGAGCTGACGCCCCTCGTGCGCGACGCCTTCAAGCTCCGCTACAGGCTGCTTCCGTACCTCTACAGCCTCATGTACGAGGCGAGCGTGGACGGGCTTCCCGCCATGCGGCCGCTCTTCATGGAATTTCCTGACGACGCGGCGGCGTACTCCGACAAGAGCCTTTCGTTCATGTTCGGAAAGAGCCTGCTCGTGGCGAACGTCGTGGAGGAGGGCGCGACCGAGAGGACGCTCTACCTTCCGAAGGGGTGCAAGTGGTACCACGTTGGCGACAAGATGAGGGAGTACGAGGGCGGGCAGACCGTCACAATCCCGGTTGACCTCTCCTCCATTCCGATTTTCCTCCGGGGCAGCGCCGTGGTGGCGATGAGCGGCGACGTGCAGAAAATCCTCCGCGACAAAATGCGGCACCTTGATTTGCTCGTCTCCGCCGAGGGCGACACGGACTTCACCCTCTACGACGACGACGGGCACTCGACCGACTACAAGAAGGGCGTCTTCTCCAGGACGAAGATTTCCGTGAGGCACGGGGACAGGACGGTGATTTCGTTCTCAAAAAGCGGAAGCTACGACAGCGGAATCGAGAGAGTGGGCGTGACCCTCGTCAGCAAGGGCAAGGGCGCGTTCTGGGCGTCTGTGGACGGCGAGAGAATCGGGCGTTTCTTGGTGAGGGAGAGGTTCGACGAAAGCCAATGCGGCTGGTACTACGACTTGTCCGACCGCACCGTGCTCCTGAAATTCCCGATGCCGAAGAAGGACGACTTCGAACTTGTAGTTTCAACCGAGAAATTCGACTTGATTGGAATGAACGAAGACTAGACCTGTTGCACTTGGTTGCCGTGTGCGATAATCAATCATGGTCATTCAGAAAATAACCCAGCACTACGACTCGAAACTTTCAAAGGAGATCGCGAGGCTCGCCCTCGACGAATCTCCTGTCGTCGTCAGCTACTACACGAACGAGGAGAACAGCCGCTCGGTCGTCCACAGCCATTCCTATCACGAACTCGTCTACAACGTCTCCGGCAGCAGCGTCCTCTATTCTGGCGACGGAAAGCGCTTCACGATGCGGAAGGGCGAGGTGATATTCTTCCCGGCAGAGCATTTCCACAGCGGCGTGTTCAATCTGACGGACAACCACTCCGTGCGCCTCGTCGTTCAAATCGACACTTCCGTCTGGCTGGACGCCGCGGAGAAGTCCCTCATAGACTGGGGCGACGAGATTTTCCTTGTGGAGTCGGGGACCGTCGCCAAGTGGGACTTGAGGGGGCTGTTCGAGAGGATGGCGCAGACCGCCTATGTCGAGAAGGGGGCGAGGGAGATGATTTTCTCCGCCCAGGTGCTCGAACTTCAGCTTCTCGTCAATCAATACATCAAAGAGAACAAGGCTTCTTCGTTCAAGGCGAAGAACGAGATAATCGACAGGGCCGTAAAATACATCCAGCAGAACTACACGAACTCGGCTTTTTCAGTGGAGGAGCTCGCCGTTCAAGTTTGCGTGAGCCGTCCCCATCTTTCCAGGCTCTTCAAGTCGTACACCATGGAGAGCGTCCACGAGTACCTGACGGACTTGCGGATGCAGAGGTGCAGGCAGCTCATCTCCGAGGGGAACAGCATCCTGGACTCTTCAATCGAGAGCGGTTTTTCGGACTATTCAAGCTTCCTGAAGACGTTCAAGAAACTCTACGGAATGACGCCCCAGCAGTTCAGGAGGCAGCTTCTTGAGGAGGTGGGGAAAGGGAAGGTTGAAAACTGAATGTCGAAAAATGAATGTCGAAAAAAAAGGCTGTCCGATGTTTGTCATTCGTGGGTTAGATTGTCGGACAGCCAGAACTTTTTTCAATTTGTATTTTTAAATTGCTTTCTTCTCTACATCAAATATTTTTCGAGCGTTTTTCTCACGGCTCCCTTGCCCGCGATTTCTTCCCTGAACATCTCCTCGATTTTCTCTCCGATTCCGGCCTTGTAGAGGTCCGAGCCGAAGATGTTCTCGTTCGAGAGAAGCGGCTTGAGTTTTCCGTCCGCGCTCTCTGGTTTTCCAAGCTCGATGCCTGAGAGCTTTTCCCTCAGTTCGCCGAGCATCGGGTCGGGCGAAAGCTCGAACGCGTTTCCGTCGTCGTCGAGCGCGAGGAGGTAGCGGAACCAGCCCGCGATTGCGAGCGGAATCGCGGTGAGCGCCTTTGCGCTGCCGTCTTTCGCCACGTAGCTCTTTATCGTCTCGCCGAAGCGGATTCCGACTTTCTGGGATGTGTCGCAGGCGATTCTCTGCGGCGTGTCCGGCATGAACGGATTCGGGAGGCGCGTGTTGATTACCTCGGAGGCGAAATCTTTTGGAGAGATGATTTTCGGGTCTGTCACGACCGGCATTCCCTCCACCGGGCCGATTTTGTCCACGAGGGCCGAGAGTGTCTTGTCCTTCATCTCGTCGGCGATGAGCTTGTAGCCGAGCGTGCAGCCGTAGACCGCCAGCGCCGTGTGGAGCGGGTTCAGGCAGGTCGTGACCTTCATGCGCTCGACCTTGTTCACAGTGTCCCTGTCCGTCATGTAGACTCCGGCCTTCTCAAGCGGAGGGCGGCCGTTCGGGAACTTGTCCTCGATGACGAGGTACTGCGGGCCTTCCGCGTTCACGAACGGCGCGATGTATGTCTTGTTCTTTGAGATGAACGGCTTCATGCCCTCGATTCCGTCGTCCTCAAGCCTTTTTCCGATTTCCTCGCTCGGGCGCGGCGTGATTTTGTCAATCATCGACCACGGGAAGGAGACTTTCTTTTCGTCGCTGATGTAGTCGATGAAGTCCTGCGCGACGAATCCCCTTGAAAGCCATTCCTCCGCCATCGTGACGACGGAATTCCTGAGCTTCTCGCCGTTGTGGGAGCAGTTGTCCATGCTCACCACCGCAATCGGACTTGCGCCGCTCTGGAACCTGTGGAGAAGGAGCGAAGCGACCTGCGCCATCGCCGTCTTCGGGGAGGCCGGGCCTGATTCGATGTCGGCCTTCGCGGCTGGAAGGTACGAGCCGTCGCTTCCCTTGAGCGCGTAGCCCTTCTCCGTGATTGTGAAGCTCACCATCTGGAGCGTCTTTGCGGCGAAGATGTCCTTCATCCTCTTCCATTCAGGGGTGTCGCCCGGAATCGACTTGATTCCCTCCGCCAAAGAGCCGATGACCCTCTTGGAGACGTTCCCGTCCGGCAGGAGCGTGACCGCAAGTACAAGGCTGTCGTGCGGCTCGTAAATCTCGTCGATGATGTCGTAGCCGAACGTCTCCACCGCGATGATTCCCTTGTCGGAAAGTTTCTTGTTCAAGAGCGTGTCCTGCAGGCCGCCGATGAACATCCTGAAGATGTTGCCCGCTCCGAAGTGCGCCCAAATCGGCTCTTTCCTTGTCGCCTCGTGGACTTTCGCCACGTCGTATGACGGAATTTCTACGTTCGCCTTCTTCCAGCCTTCCGTGTCCTTCAATCCATCTATAGTGAGTTTCATTGTATTCTTCCTCCGTGTCGTTTCTTGAATGCGCTTGCCTATTTTCTAGTCTGGCTCTTTTCGATAGCTTCCCAGAGTCCGTTCAAGTACGAGGCTCCCAAGGCCCTGTCGTAGAGTCCGTAGCCCGGCATCGCCTTCTCGCCCCAAATCATCCTTCCGTGGTCAGGGCGGATTGGTCCCGTGAAGCCGATTTCGTAGAGCGCCTTCATGATTTCGTACATGTCGAAGCTGCCGTCGCTTGAAAGGTGGCAGGCTTCCTCGAAGTCGGGCTTTCCCCGCTTGATTTTCTCGCCAGTCCACGACGTGACCGCGCTTCCGTCCGGCCTCTCGAACGCGTTGAACCTGAGGTTCCTCACGTGCGCGAAATGGATGCGGCCCTTGAGCGAGCGAATCATCTCCGGCAGATTGTTCTCCGGGTTGGTTCCGTAGCTTCCCGAGCAGAATGTGACTCCGTTGTGCGGATTGTCCACCATCTTCATCATGCGCGTTATGTTCTTCTGGTTCGTTATGATTCTCGGAAGTCCGAACACGCTCCATGCCGGGTCGTCCGGGTGGATTGCCATGTTGATGTCGTACTTGTCGCAGACCGGCATGATTTTTTCAAGGAAGTACTTGAGGTTCTCGAACAGCTTCTCCTCGTCGATGTCCTTGTACATGGCGAAAAGCTCCTTCACGCGCGCCATCCTCTCTGGTTCCCAGCCCGGCATCACCGTTCCGTTCATGTCCCCGGAAATCGAGCTGAACATCTCCTCCGGGTTGATTGCGTCCACAGCGTCCTGCGTGTATGCGAGCACCGTAGAGCCGTCCTCGCGCTTCCTCGCAAGCTCCGTCCTCGTCCAGTCGAACACCGGCATGAAGTTGTAGCAGACCATGTGGATGTCCTCTTCGCCCAAGTTCTTGAGAGTCTCGATGTATGCGTCGATGTCCTTGTCCCTGTCCGCGCTTCCCGTCTTTATGGCGTCGCTCACGTTCACGCTCTCGATTCCCGCGATGTGGAGACCCGCCGCCGCCACTTCGTCCTTGAGGGCCTTGATTCTTTCCCTGCTCCAGACTTCGCCCGGCTTTGTGTCGTACAGCGTCGTGATGACTCCTTTCACTCCGGGAATCTGTCTTATCTGCTCCAATGTCACTGTGTCGAATTTCGAGCCGTACCAGCGCAATGTCATTTCCATAAAAGTGCCTCCAATTTGAGAGTTGATTCCGGTCTAAAATGATGTAACCGGTTACATTGACAATGTTACGCTCTTTTCATCTTTCTGTAAAGAGAAAATTTCATGTTTTTTTTGAAAGCGGGGGAGAATCGCGGGGGAACTAGAGCTTTCGATTGTTCCTTACAGCGAGTCCTTCATCGCTTTTAAAAAAACTTCGCCCGCCCGGGTGAAAAGCTGCTTTCGCCGCCAGACCACGTACATGTTCGTGGTGAGTTCGGGCATGAGCGGCTTGAAGCAGAGTGGGGAGTCCGAGCCTGTGTCTATGAGGCCGTCGAAGCAGAGCATGTAGCCCACGCCTTCCCGCACGAGGACGCTGCCGTTGTAGGGCAGGTCCAGCGTGGCGACCACGTTCAGTTGGGCCGTGTCGTCCCCGAACCACTTGGGCAGGTCGGCCGACAGCGCCTGACGGGATGCCATGATTGGCTTGTCCACGAGGTCGGATGGTTCGATGAAATCGCGGGAGGCAAGTTCCGAGTCCCTCCTCATCACAACTCCCCATCGGTCGACGGAGTGGACTGTGAGGAAGTTGTATTTTTCCACATCGACATTTTCCACGATGACGGCAAAGTCAAAAAGCCCCTTGTCCAGCTTCTCCAAGACCCGCTCGCTGTCCCCGGCGTAGAGATGGTAGCGGATTCTTGGATGCTCTTTTTTGATGCGCTTGATGCATTTCGCGAGAAAGGAGATGTTCCGGCTTTCGGCGCAGGCGATGGCGATGTCGCCTGAGATTTCGTCTTCCTTGAGCGCCCTAAAATCCAGCATGGTCTTGTCCGCCATGGAAAGGATGTCCTCCGCCCGCTCCCGCAGAAGTTCCCCCGCGGGCGTCAATCTGATTGCGTAGTTTGTCCGCTCGAAAAGCTTTTCCCCAAGTTCCCATTCCAAATCCTTAATCTGCCGGCTCATGGTGGGCTGGGTCACATTCAGGTTTTCTGCCGCCTTCGTGATGTTCCCAAGTCTGGCGGCTTCCAGAAAATATCTCAATACTCGAAGTTCCATGCTTTTAATGATAGCGAGTCTTGATGAAACAGTCATTCATGAAAAGCATGACTAGCGATAGAAACAAAGAATTGGTAATAACCGCAGAAAACATTTACATTTACATCGTAGCGCGCGGATGCGCAAGAAAAATCAGCGGAGGTAAGACGATGAAACTTTCAAAATCAATTTTAATCGCAGGAATGGCACTCTCACTCACTGCCACGTCTTGCAAGACTACAGGAGCAGCAATGGATTCTACATCGGCGAAAATCAACAATGGAAAAGAGCACTACACTTTTGAGCTGGCTGAGAACGTGAAGCGCACGAAGGTGACTTTCCGAAACCACTTCGGAATCGAACTTGCGGGAGACCTCTACACACCGACTGACAAGGGCGAAGCAAAATTCGCCGCAATCGCGATTTCAGGACCCTTCGGCGCCGTCAAGGAACAGTCGTCGGGCTTCTATGCGAATCAGATGGCCAGCCGCGGCTACATCGCACTCGCCTTCGACCCGAGCTTCACAGGCGAATCTGGCGGCGAACCCCGCTACATGAACAGCCCTGACATCAACACCGAGGACTTCATGGCGGCCGTGGATTTCCTTTCCACGTGCGACAACATCGACCCGGAAAAAATCGGCATCATCGGAATCTGCGGCTGGGGCGGAATGGCTTTGAACACCGCCGCAATCGACACCCGCATCAAGGCGACGGTCGCCAGCACCATGTACGACATGAGCCGCGTCGCCGCGAACGGCTACTTTGACAGCGCGAACTCCGCCGACGCGCGGAACCAGTCCCGCAAAGCCCTCATGGCTCAGAGAACCGAGGACTTCAAGGCTGTGGAAAATGGCGGAACTTACAAACTGGGCGGCGGAGTGGTGGATCCGCTCCCGGAGGACGCTCCATATTTCGTGAAGGATTATCACGCCTACTACAAAACTCCTCGCGGCTACCACGAGCGGAGCCTCAACTCTAACGGAGGCTGGGCTGTTCAGGCGGGAACTTCCCTCATGAACACGAAGCTGCTTGCCTACGCCGACGAAATCGAGAACGCCGTAATGGTTCTCCACGGAGAAAAGGCGCATTCCCGCTATTTCGGGGAGGATGCCTTCAAGCGTTTGACGGGCGACAACAAGGAACTTGTGATTGTCCCAGGAGCCAGCCACACAGACCTCTACGACGGCGGCGACAAGAACTACATTCCGTTCGACAGGCTGGCTGAGTTTTTCGCAAAGTATCTGAAATAGGAGATTTCTGTAGCGGTGGCGAGAAACCGCGCCGCTATATCTTTTTTCGATAAGTCCTATAGAAAACTAGTATTTCACACGATTCAAAAACTTGTATATAAAATTCCCAAGTTCAACACAAACGAACAAAAAAACTGCTTGGAAACGCATTTGTTTATGCAG
>CAMHLH010000007.1 GCA_946185925.1 uncultured Treponema sp. | reverse complement strand
AATCGCAGCAATGTCTGCTTCAGCATTGCTCTTGACAGCAGGAATCTTCACATCATGTACAGAAGATGATGATGACACAGAAGGAGCCATCTCTGGCTCTGGAAAGAACTACTCTATCAACTACACCAACAGCAATGATGCAATCTATCGCTGTTGGAACACAACGACCTTCAAGCACGAAGGTGAGCTGGTGAAAATCACTTTCAACGACCAGACAACATCAACACACAATGGTGCACTTGGTTTCGTTTGGGATTTGGGAAAGTCTTCAGCCGCAATCAACAACAACACTGTAACACTCGGAGCTACAGATGCCAATGCAAAGAATTTCTTGATTGTTGGCTTCAGGAACCAGTCTTCAGGCTTGCAGTACTACGTTTCAAAATTCTTCAACGTAACAGATTTGCAGGCTGACAACTTCGGAGCAACGTCTGCAAATAAGGTTACAACGCACGACGCTGGTCTCGCAAAATCAGTTCCTTGCGAAATCGATGTTACAGACGGATGGAAATCAGCTGGCATCTCTACAATCGCAAGCGACAAGACAATTACTGCATATGTAGACATCTACCCACTCTTTGAAAATTCAACATACGGTGTTCCATACTCATCTACTAACAAATACACAGGAGACGAAGTTGGAGCTTATGTAGTTGATATCTATGATTCTGACCCAACTGCCGAAGGATTCACTGGCACACCAGTTGCAACAACGACAGTTTCTCCTACTGTTACTGGATATTCTGCAGAGCCAACTCAGAACACATTGGCTGTTTACGCAAACGTCCAGCCATCAAAGACTTTGAGCGGTTCATGGAATCTTGCAAAAGACTACGCAGCTGCCGAAGCTGTTGAGGAGTAATTGCTGATTGACGTTAAAACTGTTCGGGAGTTTCATCTTCCGGGCAGGTCACTCTAATCAAAGGAAAAGCGCACCGGGACGAACGGCTCTCGGCGCGCTTTTTTTGTTGTCGTGCGAACCGCAACCAGCCACTCTAAAATTCCGCTCCGAAAACGCCGAAAATTAAAACTGCACAGTCATAGGGAGAAATCCCGAAGGAAACTGGCGGTTGCTCTTCAAAGCTCACCGATGTTGAAAAACGTCGGAATTTACTTCTGGAGGGCGTGCAATGACAGCAAGAATCATTTTGATTTTGGCTATCGTCTGCCTCTTTTTGGCGGGCTACATAGCCTGGTAAATTGCACACTCTCTTGCGTTGATGTAGGAGAGTAAAAGAAAACCGCCTAAGTCTTTGCTTGGCGGTTTTTCACCCAAAACGAAGACAACCGTGTTTCTTGGAAATGTTGACGCATTTCCGTGGCTGTGCTTCTTTTTTACTATATCGGAGAATCCTCAAAAAATCCACAATCTCAATCGGACTTTTCAATTGCACCGCAACCAACGTCTCTAAAATTCCGCTCCGAAAACGCCGAAAATTAAAACTGCGCAGTCATAGTGAGAAATCCCGAAGGAAACTGGCGGTTGCTCTTCAAACTTCACCGTCGCTGAACAGTGGCGGAATCCATTTTTGGAGGGCGTGCAATGACAGCAAGAATCGTATTTACAATTGCGATTGTCTGCTTCTTCTTGGCAGGCTATATTGCTTGGTAGTTGCACTCTTCTTGCAATCTTGTAAGGAGTAAAAGGAAAGCCGCCTAAGTCTTTGCTTGGCGGCTTTTTTACCACAAACGAAGACCAACCGTGTTTCTTGGAAACGTTAGCAGCGTTTCCGTGGCTGTGCTTCTTTTTCTACTGTATCGGAAAATCCTCAAAAAATCTACATCAAATCACAGGGCCACAATCTGATGGTCTACTATTTTCCACGGTGTTTTTCACAATGCATTTTTTCAACTTGTGGCAAATTCCTTTGATAATCCATAGAATTATTTGTATGAAGAAAATATTTGTTTTTATGGCGGCGTTTTTTGCCGCGGTGATTTTCAATTCTTGTTCACAGAAAAAATGGATTTCAGATTTCGACGAAGGAAAGAAGTTGGCGGAGAAGAGCGGCAAGGGCATTTTCCTCGACTTCTGCGCGGAGACGGACGAGGTTTCGGAGAGGCTTGAGAAGAGCGGATTCGGAAGCGCGGACTTCATCAAGAAATTCAGGAACGACCTCGTGTTCGTAAAGCTTGATTTGACGGACAGGCTTAACGCGGAGAACTTGAACCCGAACGCCAGCGAGGAAGAGCGCGCGGCGGCCGAGAAGACAATCAAGGAGACGGAGAATGCGGTAAAGAAGGCGGAGATGTACGCGGTGCAGACTCTGCCGGCGATGTTCGTCCTGACGAAAGAGGGGTATGTTGTTTCCGCCATGGAGTTCTATTCAGTGAGGGACGATTTCGACACAAGCCGCTCGGACGCGGAGACGGCTCCGTTCGATGAGGTTATAAAGGTAGATTCTGAAGAGGAATACACAAAGAAGATAGACGACGCGATAGTTTTGTTGAAGGATTTCGACAAGAACATCAAAATCGCGCACTCAAGCAGCAGCGTCAAGGACAGGGTCGCGGCGGTCGACGAAATTTTCGACAGCACGGATTTTGTATACAGGTATCTTGTGAAAGACTTGAGCGAGCTTGTCCTTGAGATAGACACAGAGAATGTCTCAGAGTCGGTTCCGCGCCACATTGTCGCATTGGCTGCCGCTGAAGCGGTGGAAGCCGAGAACGACTTCGCAAAGGCCGCAAAGATTTTCGAGGAGGCTGCGGGCAAGAAATTCCTCACTAGGGACGACAGGCAGCTGCTCTACTACCAGTCGGCTCTCGCCTCGATGAGGATTAACGACTACGAGACGGCAAAGCAGAGCCTCCAGAAATCCATCAAGGCGGCTCCCCAGAGCGAGCAGATTGATTTGCTGAACGCAATGCTCCAGAACATAGAGGTTCAAATTCAAAGCAAAAGTCAGCAAAACAATTGAAAATAGTATAAAATAGACTTGAGCGGAGACTTTGTTTTCGCTCAAGTTTTTTTCTATAAAAAAAATCATCAAAATAAAAATTCTACAAATACAGGATTGACAATCTTATGGATGACCCATCGTCGAGTCCGTGGGGACTCATTGTTCTAATAGCCGCGGCTGCGACATTCGTCACGCTTTCATTGCTTTTTTCGGCAAGCGAGAGCGCGTTTTTGGCACTCAACAAACTCCGTGTACATTTTCTCCGCGAAAAAGGCGACAAAAAGGCAATCAGGGTGGGAAAACTGCTCGACCAAAAGGAGGAGCTTCTGAACATGCTCCTTGTGGGCAATGAAATCGTGAACGTCGCATTGTCCGTCGTGCTCACTTCGGTCTTCCTCGAAATTTTCGGCCCAAAGGGCTTGGGAATCGCGACGGGAATCTCCACAATCCTCCTGCTCGTTTTTGGCGAAATCACGCCGAAGAGCGTCACCACAAGGCACCCGGAGAGCATCGCGTTCGGGCTTTCAGGCTTCGTCACTCTGTTTTTCTGGCTGCTTCGGCCGCTCGTCCTCTTTTTCACTTTCATATCGCGCTCGATTCTGCGGATTTTCGGAATCGACACCCAGAAGAAGAAGGTTTCGTTCACGGAAGACGAGATAAAGACGTTCATAGACGTGGGCGGAGAAGAGGGCGTACTAAAAAACAACGAAAAGAAGATGATGAGCAGAGTCTTCAAGTTCACCGACCTTGCGGCAGTGGATATCATGGTGCCGAGGCGCAACGTCATCGGCGTCACGGAGAAGGCTTCGTTCAGGGACATCATCATGCTTTCGGAGATGAGGAGGCTTTCGCGTTTTCCGGTCTACAAGGGAGATTTGGACAACATAATCGGCGTCATCTATGTGAAGGACATGATTTCATATTCCGGCAGCCAGGAGAAATTCTCTGTAGAAAAAGTCATGCGCCCTCCCCTTTTCATTCCGGGCAGCACGAAGATGAGCCAGATTCAGGAGCTTTTGAACCAGAAAAGGCAGAATTTCGCAATCGTGATAGACGAATATTCCGGCACCGACGGAATTTTGACGACCGAAGACATCGCGCGGGAAATCTTCGGTGGAATCGCGGACGACTTCGAGAAGAAAGGCTGGACTCCATCGATTGAGTCGGAGCAAATCGAGAACTTCGACGACACGATGCTCGACGGGCAGACGAGGCTCATCGATTTGGAAGAGAACATGCACATCACTTTCGACACGCACATGAACGAGACAATCGCGGGATTCATTCTTGAGAAGCTCGACAGAATGGCGGTTGTGGGAGACGAGATTGAGGAAGGCGGCTACATTTTCAGGGTGGAGGAAATAGAGAGCATGAGAATTTCAAAAGTCCACTGCATCAAGACCGAAGAGGAAGAGGAAGACGACGAGTTCGGCTTCGAAGACATAGAGGAGGAGCAGAATGCAAGTGCTGACTGACATCGTGATTCCCTCAATCATCGTGGCGATACTGGTCTGCTGCGTCGCTTTTTTCGCTTCGAGCGAGACGGCCTTCCTTTCAATAACGAAAATGACGCTCCGGCAGATGCTCAAGAAGGACGACCCCACAAGAAAATCCACACCGGCAAAGAGAATTGCGTTCCTCAAAAAGGACACGGACAAGCTGCTCTCTCTCATCCTGATTGGAATCAACTTCATAACGTCGCTGGCATCTGGACTCGCGACGACCGTGGCAGTGAATGTAGCGGGAGAGGCGGGAAGCGTCGCGGCGACCTTCATAATGGCATTCGTCCTGATAATCTTCGGGGAGATAACGCCGAAGACATTCTCGGCGGTCTATCCAGTGGAAGCCGCGTCGAAGTTCGCGCGTCCGCTCATCTGGCTTGAGCGGTTGCTCTACCCGATTGTCTTCATCTTCGCGAAAATATCGGGCGGTCTCACAATCGTTTTGAATTCGCTCTGGAAGAACGACAAGAACCTCATCACGGAAGAGGAGCTAAAATCGCTCATAGAAGTCGGCGAGAACGAGGGGACTCTCGAACACAGCGAAAAGAGGATGCTCTACAAGATTTTCGATTTCACAGACCTCAGAATCCACGACATAATGAGGCACCGCTCTTCCGTGAAATTCATTCCGGCGAACGCGACTTTCGACCAGGTGGTTTCGATTTTCACGGAGACAGGCTTTTCAAGAATCCCTGTCTGCGACGGAGAATTCGACAACGTGAAGGGCATGATTTACTACAAGCACATTTTGATGAAGGGGCGCATAAAAGACTCGAAGAATTTCATATCGAAAGTCATGCAACCAGTAATCTATGTTCCTGAGACGCTGATGGCGACAGACCTCTTGGCGCGGTTCAAGAAGGAGCAGACGAATTTCGCAATCGCAATCGACGAGAACGGCTCGAACATCGGAATCGTCACGATGGACGACATCATGAGGGCGGTCTTTGGACGCAGCGTCCACGAGGATTCGGACGAGATTTCGCCAGAGAACAGGATTACGCCGATTTCGCTCGTGGAATACCTGGTGCCTGGCGACATGAAGATAGACGATGTGAACGACATTCTGGATTTGGATTTGGATTCCGAAGTCTACAACACGATTGCGGGCTGGCTCCTCGAACAGTTCGACGACCTGCCGGAAGAGGGGGCTTCAATGGAAAGGGACAAAATCAAGTTCAAGGTCGAAGAAATTGAAAGGCGGAGGATAAAGCTTGTCAGAATCAAGCTCGTCCTTCCGCCCCAGAAACGAAACTAGAAAAACGCAAATGCGCCTGGGTCAGGCCTTCTTGATGAAGGAAGTCAGCATCTCAATCGTCTGGTCGATTCCCAAAGTGGACGAATTAACGATGAGGTCGTAGTTCTGCCGGTCGCCCCAGACGTCCTCCGTGAAGGTGTTGTAGTGGTTGGCCCTTCTCTTGTCCACCTGCGACACTGTTTTCGCGGCCTCTTTTTCGTCTATGCTGAGCCTTTCAGCGACTCTTTTCACCTTGTCGTCAAAATCCGCATAGATGAAGATGTTGAGCAAATCCTTTCTGTCAATCTCCTCGCACGTCCTGAAAATGTAGTCGGCGCAGCGTCCGACGATTACGCATGGTTTTTCCGCGAGTCCAAGGATGATTTTTCTTTCGGCGTTGAAGACCTGGTCGGCGAGCGGAAGCGTGTGCGCTCCAATCGGCTGCACTCCAGAGCCGAGATTCGTCCCAGAGTAGCTGCTTCCCAAAAGCAGATTGTAGAGCCAGCCCGACGAAATGTTCTGTTCCGTCTTTTCGATGAAATCCGCTGAAAGTCCGCTGTCTTTTGCGGCCATGTCGATGATTTCCCTGTCGTAAAAATCATATCCCAAACTTTCGGCGATTCTCTTTCCAATTATTCTTCCACCTGAACCGAATTCGCGGCTTATCGTTATGTATTTTCTCATATTCCCACCTTCTTTTGCTTGAGTTTAGACTCAAAATGATTTTACTGACTTCAATTATACCACGAATCATGCCCATTTTTCCAAACCGTTTTTTTACTCTGATTTTGTGTATAATTCACCTCATGAAACTGGAACTCTACATCAACAAAACTGCAAAATACATCCCAAGCGATGAAAATCCATCTGAATCACCAAAACTTCCCTACGTCGACGCGCTCTTCAAGCGCAGGCTCAGCCAGATTTCGAGGATGACGATAGAAGTCGTGCACAATGTCGTGGACGGCAGCGACTTGGCGAAGGACACAAAGCTGGTTTTCGCTTCGTTCAGGGGCGAAATCGCAAGGCAATTGAAGGTCAACAAGGGGCTTGTGGAAGACTTCGAGGTTCTGCCGGCCCAGTTCTCAATCTCCGTTTTCAACACACCACCGGCAGTGGCGACAATCGCGCTCGGAATGAAGGCGGGGTACACTGCGGTCTATCCCGGCAGGAAAAATTTTTCGGCGGCTTTGGCATCCGCTGTCGCGCCGATTCTTTCGGGCAAGGAAAAGCATGTCATATTCGCGTTCGCCGACGAGAAGGTCCCGGACGAATACGAAGGAGTTGATTCAGGAGCCGTCAAGGAAAGGGCGCTGGCATTCGCCTGCGAGATTTCTTCGGAAAAGGCGGATGGCGGAATCCCGCTTGCAAAACTGGAATACGAAAGCCCCTGGAAATTCTTGGAATCCATAGAAAAATGAAAAGGATACTCTACGTTTACAGAGTCCTCTGCAAACTGCTCACGATTTTTTATTTCGGACTCGGAATTTCGCTCGAAGTCCTCATGCTTCCGTTCATCAAGCTTTTCTCAAAGACGAGGCAGGATTTCCAAAGGCGGGCAAGGAAATTGGCGAATCCAATCATCAGGGGCGGAATAAAATTCACGACGCTCACAGGGGTTGTGCGTCTCAACATAAGCGACGAGGACAGAAAAAAACTCAGGAACGCGAAATCGATGGTCGTAGCGGCGAACCACCCGGCATTCTTCGACTCTGTTCTCATGCTCTCGCTGCTTTCGTGGAGCGACATAATCGCAAAGGCCTCGCTCTCCAAGTCGAATCCGCTCTCGCCGCTCATCAATTCGATTTTCATGACCAACGACTTCGACTTTGACGAGATAATGGAGCGGACGAAGACGAACCTGGACGACGGCGGAACCATACTCTTCTTCGCCGAGGGCACGCGGAGTTTTCCAGATGGAACGATAAGGCCGTTCAAGAAAGGGGCCGCCCGCCTCTCAATCGGAACCGGCCACCCGATTCTGCCAGTCTACATCGGCGGCAACCTGAAAATCGGCATGAGGAAGGGCGACAAGATTTTGCAGGTGAACCCGGACGAACGCTACATCTACGACATAAAAGTCCTGGAGCCGATTTTCCCGGACGAATTTGAAGGGCTTGTGAGCGGTGTCGCCGTGAAAAAATGCACGGACAAGCTGCAGAAGGCAATCATGGACGAAAAAGAAAAATCCGCATTAATGAAAAAACTCTAATGAAAACTTCAATTGAGAAGCGGTATTCTTTCATCTATAATTTTTGAAACAAACGATTCAGTTTCACACAAAAGGAAGAACAAATGGACGAACTTAAACAACAAATCAAAGAATGCATCATATCGTCGCTGGAGCTTGAGGACGTGACGCCGGAGAAGATTGTCGATTCAGAGCCGCTTTTCGGAACAGGGCTGGGACTGGACTCCATCGACGCGCTTGAGCTGGGCGTCGCAATCAAAAAAAGATTCGGTGTGAAATTCAACGCCGAGAACAGCGACACGAGGGCGCACTTCGCTTCGATAAACGCCTTGGCGGAATACATAGCCGCGGAACAGGCGAAAGCCGGAAACTAGTTCCGCAAGGGGAACGGGGAATATTAGACCAGAGCGACAGCATCGTAATCGCAAGAGGTCCGGTATTCCCTTTTTATTTTGGCGGATGACGGGAGAATGAAAATAAATGAGCCTGATATCGAAAATATTTTTCACAGCCGCATCGGTGGTATATCCCGTCATAGTTTTTTTCTGCCTTGTCGTCTTCAAGGTGCCGCTAAAAGTATTCTCGCTCTTCATCGTCTTCATGGCCCTGCTCTACCTGCTTTTGGCGACGGGCGGCAAAGGAAGCCTGAGGGAGAAGGCAAGGAAGAACGCGAAATTCCTTTTTTCGGCAGCTCTTCTTTTGGCTGCGGGACTCGTCTGCATCGCCACGGGAAAGTCGCTTTTCATAAAGCTCTACCCCGCCGTGATGAACGGAGCGTTCCTGTTCACATTCGCTTCGACGCTGTTCATGAAGCCGAACATCTGCTTCCGCTTCGCCTGCCTTTCCGACAGGAAGCTTGCGGATTCGCCAATGGCAAGGAGCGTCGAAAGATACTGCCAGAAGGTAACAGTCTTGTGGTGCGTATTCTTCATCCTGAACGGAAGCGCGGCCCTGCTCACAGTTTTTTTGGGGGACGACAAAAGCTGGTCGGTTTACAACGGCGGAATATCCTACGCTCTGATGGGAGCGATTTTCGCCGGTGAATACATAACAAGAAAGGTGGTTAATTCAAAAATGACGAAATCAATTCCAATCACACAGTTCAACGCAAAGTCGCGCCCGATGGACAGCATCATCTGCTACGAGCGCAAGTGGTCCGACAAGAAATACCTCACATGGGGGGATTTTCTGCGGGATTCTTCAAAGATGAGGAAATTCATCAATGGCCAGGGCGGCTCCGACAAGTGGATTCTCCACTGCGAAGACTGCTATCTCTTCCTATGCTCTTTCATCGCGCTTCTGCAGTGCAAAAAAGAAATCCATCTGACAGCCAACATATCTCCGGCTTTCATCGAGGAGATAAAGAGCAAGGAGGCTGGAGTCCACTTCTTGACCGACCAGACAGAAATAGAGGGCAGGACAATCGAGGGGGCGGACTTCATCCCAGACATCGCCTCAAAAACGGAAGTCTCCGAAGCGGAGATTCTTGAAACGCCTAAAATCGAAAGCGAGCAGGCGAGAATCGTCAACTACACATCAGGCTCAACGGGCCAGCCGAAAGCGGTCTTCCACACAATGACGGAATTCGAGGAGGACACGGCGTTCGTAATCAAGAAATGGTGGGACGACTTCACTTCAAGGAAGCTCTGCGGAACTGTAAGCCAGCACCACATCTACGGACTTCTCTACACGATATTCATTCCGTTCTCTGTCAACTCGCCGTTCAGAAGAAGAAGAATCGAGTTCCCGGAGGAATTCATGCTCTTGGACGACGAGCAGTATTCGATAATCACGGTTCCGGCCTTTCTCAAGAGGGCGAACATGGAATTCGAGGAGGAAGGAAGGAAGCCGCCTCTCAAGAACCCGTGGATTTTCACATCAGGCGGAGTGCTTCTGCCGGAAGTCGCGTTCAAGACGCTGGAAGTTTTCGGATTCTGCCCGATTGAAGGCTACGGCTCCACAGAGACCAGCGGGGTCGCCTACAGGCAGCGGACGGTGGACGGTGACATCTGGACGCCAATCGACACGGCTACGATTTGGACAGACAAGGACGACGGCTGCCTCACAATCATCTCTCCGTACATAAAGGACCCGAAGGGCTTCAAGACAGGAGACCTGGCGGAAGTGTTCGAGGACGGCAGGTTCATCCTCAAGGGAAGGGCCGACTCAATCGTCAAAATCGAAGAGAAGAGAATCAGCGTGGTGGAAGTCGAGAACAGGCTCTACCAGACGGATTTGGTGGCGGACTGCTCGGTTGTGCCGATGAGCGACAGAAGGCAATACTTGGCTGCGGCCCTCGTCTTCAACAAGGCGGGAGAGGAAAAGTTCAAGGGAATGGACAAATTCGACATCAACAAATATTTCCACGACTACCTGCTCCAGTATTTCGAGAACGTGGTCATTCCAAAAAAGTGGCGCTATCTTGAAAAACTTCCGAGCGACGCGCAGGGAAAGAAGCACAAGATTGAAATCCAGGCGCTCTTTTCGGGGGAAAAATGAAAGAATTGGAAAAGACAATCCATCTGGCTGCCGATTCTGATTTTTTCGACGGGCATTTCCCTTCTTTCAAGCTCATGCCGGCCGTGGCCCAGCTTGATTTGGTCGCGAAACTGGCGAGCGAGGCATTCGCTCTTCCATGCGCGGTGAAAAAAATCAAGCGGATAAAATTCACGGAAAAAATTCTGCCGGAAACGGATGTTCTTGTTTCGATAAAGCTTGAAGAAGAGCCGGCCGAGGAAGGGCGCAAAGTCTCGTTCACGATAAAGAGCGCGGACAAGTGCCGGACCTACGCCAGCGGCTCGTACACGGCATGAAGGAAACGGCGGCGGAGACTCACTTTTCGTCCGCCGGTTTTTCTGCCTCCTTTTGAGAAAGCGACTGTTTGACGGAGACCTTCATGGACTCCGCCGCAATCGTGTTTACAAGGACAATCTCGGAATCGACGACATCGAACACGTGCCACTTAAAGCCGACCATGTTTTTTGGCGGCTTTATGGTCGTGTAGTATTCGTTGTTCAACCAAACTGTTACCTTCGCGTCGGATGATGAGATGTTCTTTGCGGAATTTGAGTTGTAGTTGTCGAAATCCGTGACAAAGAACGAATAGATTTTGCCGGAGTCGACTTTCTCTATTGAAATTGTCTCGACACCCGGAGAGGCCCTCGAATCCCTGTCCAAGCGGACATTCTCGAATTTTCTGTTCTTGTAGTAGACCTGGGTGCCCTCGACCACGATTCTGGCGTCCAAATCCCCAACGCCCTGGCTCCATTCCACAGAGATTTTTATGCGCTCGTAGTCCACGGCCTTTGGAATGGAGAACTGGTTTATGCTTGCAATGTTCTCTTTTTTCACAGTGAAAGTCTGCTCGACGCGGACGTAGCCGTCCTTGCTGATTGATACGCTGTGCTCGCCGTCTGTGATTTCGTCCGGGATGCGGGCGGCTCCTTCGGCATCGCTCTGGACCTCAAATTCCTCGTCGATGAGGAAGGTCGCGCCCTCCACCGGCTCGCCCGTGTCGCTGTCGCGGACCACTACGTCCCTCTTCTTGGACTTGAGGGCTTTCTCGCGGGCGGCCTTTTCAGCGGCGGCTTTTTCTTCGGGAGGAACCGCGCCCTCGTCGTTTTTTTGCCCGGACTGTTTTTCCTCGGGCTGCTTCTCCACTTCCACGATTTTTTCGACGGGGACTTCCTTTATGACTTCAACGATTTTTTCGACCGGAACTTCCTTTATGACTTCTTTGACGACTTCCTTCACGACCTCCACGGGCTTTTCGACTTCCTCGATTACGATTGTGGGGACTTCGCGGACAACTTCCTTCACGACTTCACGCTGCTCTATGACGGTCACAGGAACTTCACGGACGATTTCCTTCACGACCTGCTCGATTACGGGAACCGGAACCTCGTAGGGAATCTCCTTCACCACTTCGACCTTCTTCTCGACTTCCACGATTTTTTCAAAAGGCACTTCCTCTATCACTGTGACCGGGACTTCGTACGGCACTTCCACGACGGCACCCGGCTTTTCCACCTCCACGACTTTCTCCACGGGAAGCTTCTCTGCGGGATTTTGGACACTGCCGTAGTCGGGATTCGGCTGGAACATCTCGCCAGAGTATTGGACGCACCAGAAATCTTTCTGTTCAAGGAAATCCAATTCTGCGGAATTTTCAATCTTGTTCTTGAACTTTATTGCGGAGGCCTGATTCTTGAATCTTTTTGAATAGAAAATGCGGATTAAATTTCCAGTCTCGGTCTCGATTTTCCCGGCGAAGGAAGGACAGTCGTGCGCTTTCAAAAGATTCATCCTGTTCATCGCGCTCTTCTCGTCCTTGAAAGAAGCCAGGCAGACATACCAATCCCCGGAATCCTCAGCGAAAGAAGAGAATGTCAGCGATGAGAACAATAAAAACGACACAACTTTTTTCAATCTCATTTAATCAAAAGGCCCTGGAAATCATTCATTTTATTTTCATATTATCGGTCTCAAACATAATTTTCAGCAACAGGCAAAGCAACGAAAAATATTTGGACTTTTGTGTATAATCGAACGCATGAATTACAAGAAAGCGATTTTGATTCCAGTCTACAGACACGGCAAAGCGTGCGAACAAGTCGTGGACAAGCTGGAGTCTTTCTGCAAGGGAAATCAGGCGAAAATAATACTCGTGGACGATGGGAATGGAGAGGATACAAAAGTCCACTTGAGGAAGATAGTTGAGAAGCACGGCGATTTTGTGGACCTGATTGCGAACGAAAAGAACATGGGCAAGGGAGTCGCCTTCCGAAAAGGAATGTTGAGGGCAGAGGAATTGGGCTTCACGCACGTCCTGCAGCTGGACGCGGACGGCCAGCACGATTCAAGCAGATGCGGTTTTTTCTTTGAGAAATCGATGGCGAGCCCTGAAAAAATGATTTGCGGCTACCCGGAATTCGACGAGACGGCACCGGGACACAGGAAGGGCGGACACAAATTCGCGAACACCTGGTGCGCAATCGTCACATGGTCGGACGGAATCGTGGACTCGCTCTGCGGATTCAGAATCTATCCGGTAAAGGCCACCTGCGACTTCCTCCGCAAGGGGCGCATAGACTCCAGAATGGGTTTCGACATCGACATTCTCATAAAACTCATCTGGCGGGGTGTGAAATACGAGTTCTACCCGGTCAAGGTCACATATCCGATGGACGGAATCTCGAATTTCCATCCGTTCAGGGACAACGTTAGAATCTCGTGGGTCTTCACGAAATTCTTCTGCGGAATGATTCTCAGAAGCCCAATCCTTCTCTGGAGAAAAATAAATGGCCGATAACTGGTACGAACAAAAGCAGAACAACTCGCTCGGATATTACTTGATGTTCAAGTGCCTGAAGATTCTGCCGTCTTGGCTCTTCAGGTTCTTCGCAATCTTCGTGGGCTTCTTCTACTGGACGTTCTCCAAAAACGCCAGACGCTACTCGAAAATCTACTTCAAGAGGCTCGGCCGCAGGGGCAGTTCCCTGAAGCACATAATCTGCTTCGCCATAAATCTTGTGGAGGATGTCCAGTCGTGGGCGGGAAAGCTCAGCTTCTCGAACATCTCGTGGTACGACGACGACGTGCAGGAGCTGGTCTCCAACATCGATTCCGGAAAAGGCTCGGTCTTGATGATTTCCCACCTCGGGAACGCGCAGATGCTCAAAGGGCTTGCGAGCGTTGGAGAGTCGGGCACAAAGAGGCGGATTTCCATCACGACAATCTCGGACGCGAACATCTCGGCCGGCTTCAACTCGCTTCTGAACCAAATCAACTCGGATTCAAGCACCAAGCTCATCAGCACGGACGACATCGGGCCGGAGACGATTCTGCTTCTGCAGGAGCGGCTTGAAAAAGGCGACATCGTGGTGATAGCGGGAGACAGGGTGAGCGCGCACACCGGTCGGAACATCAAAATCAACTTCCTGGGCAAAGAGGCGAATTTCCCTTACGGAGCCTTCCTCCTGATTTCGCTTCTGGACTATCCGACCTATTTCGTCAACGGAATGCGGCAGAGGGATTTCGCACTGAACGCAAAATACGACATGTTCGTGAAGAAATGCCCGGTCAGCTTCGACTGCAAGCGAAAGGAAAGGGAGGAGCGGATAAAGGAGGCCGCAGGATTCTACGCGAAGAATCTTGAGGATTTGTGCGGAAAACATCCGTATCAATGGTACAATTTTTTTGATTTTTGGGGTGAATGAGGGTGGACAACATGGAATACCTTTCTGAAGAGACAGAATTCAAAGTGGATTTCAACGACTGCGATCCGATGGGAATCGTCTGGCACGGAAACTACATCAACTATTTCGAGAGGGCGAGAAGCGCGCTGCTGAACAAAATCGGCTACAACTACAAAGAGATGGCAAATTCCGGCTATATGTTTCCTGTCACCGAAGTCAAAATCAAGTACATGAAATCGCTCAGGTTCGGGGACATTTGCAGGGCAAAGGCCATACTTGTCGAATACGAGAACATGATTCAGATGAAATTCGAACTTTACAACAAGGAAACAGGGGAAAAGACGACAAAGGGCACTGTCAGCCAGATGTGCGTCAAGGTGGACACGAACGAAACGCAGTTCTTCTGCCCGAAATGTTTCACGGAAAAAGTGGAGGCAGCTTTAAAATGAGATTCTTTCTTTCAAAACCGGGCTTGATTTGCGCCTGCGGTTCAAATCCCGACGAATTTTTCGATTCGATTACGAAAGGCGACCAGTCGGGCATAAAGAAAATCACCCTCGGAAAAACAGAGGACGGCGAGGACAGGATTTTCTTCGTTGGAAAAATCGACGACTCAAAGCTCAAAAAAACTGGCGACAAATACGAAATGCGCATGCTCCAGATTTTCCAAGCCGCATTGGACGAAATCGCGCCTGCGGTGGAGAAAGCGGTCGCCAAATTCGGCAAGGAAAGGGTCGGAGTCTGCATAGGAAGCTGCGACAACGGTTCGGAGCTTTCTCTTCCGGCCCACAAGGATTTTTTCGAGAAGGGCGCGTTTCCAAAAGACTACGCACTTGAGATACAGGGCGCGGACTATCCAGCGACTTTCTGCGCGGAAAAGTTCGGGCTTGAGGGGCTTTCCCTCGCGTTCTCCACGGCGTGCTCGTCAAGCGCGAGCGCAATCGCGAAGGCGAGGGAGCTCTTGCAGGCCGATATGCTCGACGCGGTTGTATGCGGAGGCGTGGACGTTTCTTCAAACACAGTGCTCATCGGCTTCGACACGCTGGGGGCGGTCTCGCATGAAATCACGAACCCCATGAGCCGGAACCGGCACGGAATCACGCTCGGAGAGGGGGCTGCGGTCTTCGTTCTTTCAAAAGAGGATTTGGACGGAAGCGGAATCGAACTTTTGGGCGCGGGCGAAAGCTCGGACGCGTCGCACATGACGGCGCCTCTCGAAGACGGAAGCGGAGCGGCGGCGGCGATGGAAAGCGCATTGAAGGACGCAGGAATCGGCGCGGACGAAATCGACTATGTGAACCTGCACGCCACTGGAACAAAGCTCAACGACTCGATGGAAGCGAAGGCGGTGGACAAGGTTTTCTCTGGAAGAAAAGTCCCCGTGAGCGGAACGAAGCCGATGACCGGCCACACGCTGGGCGCGGCAGGCTCGCTCGAACTTGCCGCGTGCTTCCTCGCGATTGAAAAGCAGAAACTTCCAATCCACTTGAACGACGGAATCCTGGACGAAGCGATGCCAGAACTGAACCTGGTGAGAAAAGCCGAGACTGCAAGCGAAATAAGGACCTGCATGTCGAATTCGTTCGCTTTCGGCGGCTGCAACGTGAGCCTGGTCATCGGAAAAAGAAACGGAGAAGAATGCAGATGAAAATCACCTACGACGAGCTGACAGGGCTTCTGCCGCAAAAATCAAAAATGCGCTTGATTGACGAAATCACCGAATGCGATACTGAAAACTTTTTGGTGGAGTCGCGCACACTGATTCGGGACAGCTGCATCTTTTTCGACAAGGAATCGGGCGGACTTCCAAACTACGTTTTATTCGAATTCGCCGCGCAGTCGGTGGCGGCCCTCATGGCGAAAAAAGCGGAACTATCGGGCGGAAAAGGCAAAATCGGCTTCGTCCTGAGCGTGTCGAACATGACGTTCGATTCAGATTCTGTAAAATCCGGCTCGGAAGTTGCCGTGAAGGCGGCAGTTGAATCGCAAATGGACAACGTGCTTTCGTTTCAGGCTGAATTTTTCGCGGACGACAAAAAAATCGGCAGCGGGAAACTGACTTTGATGGAAAGCGAGAATTGAGAATTGAGAATTGAGAATTCAGATATGACGAATGTCAAGTTTTTTTCAGTGCAATGGTTGAAAAAAGCGGAAGCGGGGTTCCTCTGTCGAATACAATCAGCCACCGCAAAGCGGTACTGCCGTATTCGACAGAGGGTTCCCGCTGGGAGCTTTTTTCAACAACTACAATATGCACAAACTTGATATTCAACATGAAAAAGGAAACATGGAGGAGAAAATGGGAAACGACAGGCCTAGGCTTTTGATTGTGGGTGCTGGAATCGCCGGACTTGGCGCGGGTGTTTACGCGCAGAGGTCGGGGTTCGACGTGACGATACTCGAACAGCACATCGTACCGGGAGGACTTTCTGCGAGCTGGAGCCGCAAGGGATATTACTTCGAGGGCGGACTGCACTGGCTCACAGGCTCTTCGGAGAAGATTCCGCTCTATCAGATTTGGAAGGAAGTGGGCGCGCTGCAGGACAACAACCCGGTCTTCTACAAGGACCCGATTTACACGCTCATGATTGGCGGCGGAAAAAAACTCTGCCTCTACCGCGACACGGAAAAACTCCGCGAAGAGCTTCTGAACCACGCCCCCGAAGACAAAAAGATGATTGACCGGCTCTGCAGGGACATTTCATATTACAAAAATGTGCATCTGCTCATAAAGGACAAGGGCGGACTCAAGTGCAAGAACCCCAAATCCCCAAAAATCGGCGAAGTGCTCAAGATGTGGACGGCGGCACTCAGAGTGCTCTATCTCAAGAACACGTCGGGCAGGGACTACGTCAGCAAGTTCAAGAACAAGGACGTTCGGAACCTCATCGGCGGCATGATAAACCAGGACTACAACGCGCTCTCGCTCATCTACACGCTCGGCTCGTTCTCGTCGGGAGACTGCGGATACCCGGAAGGCGGCTCTGCGAGAATGGCCAAGAACATGGCGGAAACGTTCACTGCTCTCGGCGGAAAAATCGAATACAGGCAGAATGTCGAGAAAATCAGAATCGAAAAGGACGCAAGCGGAAGGAAAAAGGTGAAGGGCGTCGTGGCGAACGGCAAGGAAATCGACGCGGACGCAGTAATCGTCACGCAGGACGCAAGGCAGGCGATAGACGACCTCTTCAAGGACGAGCCGCTTGAGGAGAAATGGGTTCCAAAAATGAGGAAGATTTCAATCTCGGAGCAGGACATGTTCTTCGGATTTGGAATCAAGGCGAACTTGAAGGATTATCCGCGCTCAATGCTCATTCCGCTCGAAAAACCGTTCGTGGCGGGCGGCAAGGAATTCTACGTCCTTCCTGTGAACAACTACGCGCTCTACCCGAACCACGCGCCTGAAGGCTGCTCCACAGTCTCATGCCTGCTGCTCGGAGAATTCTACGATTATTGGAAGAAGGCGAAGGAAGACGGAACGTACAAAGAGAAAAAAGAGAAGGCGATAGCGGATTTGACCTCGATTCTCGAAGAAAAAATACCGGAATTCAAAGGGAACATCGAAGTCACAGATTTGGCGACATCGATTACGAACGAGCGGTTCTGCAAGACATTCGAAGGCGGCTACATGAACCTGATGAAGGCCGGCATGATGACCACGTCGTTTCCGTCGAAGGCGAAGACCGTGGACGGCCTGTATTTCGCGGGTCAGCGCATGATTATGCCGGGCGGACTTCCGATGGCGGTGAAGTCGGCATGGAACGCGGCGCAGGAATTGTGCTATGATTTTGGCTTTGAATTTGAATAGGCGGAAAAGAAATTGATTTTTGAAACAGAAAACGCAGGGAAAAAAGTTTTGGTGACAGGCGCGAGCGGCGGAATCGGACGCGCGATTGCCATTGCCGCAGCGAATGCCGGATACGAAATCGTGGCGCACTACAACTCCGGCGCGGAAAAAGCCGAAGCCCTCAAAAGCGAAATCGAAGGGAGCGGCGGAAAATGCTCCCTCATCCAGTTCAACATAGCGGACAGGGAAGACTGCAGAAAAAAGCTCGAAGCCTGGTCGGAAGAGAACGGAGCATTCTACGGCGTCGTCCTGAACGCGGGAATCTGCCGGGACAACATCTTTCCGGCGATGACGGACGACGACTGGGACGGCGTGCTCCACACGAACCTGGACGGCTTCTACAACGTGCTGCGCCCGCTCGTCATGCCGATGTGCAAGAAGCGCAAGGGCAGAATCATCACCATCGCGTCAGTTTCGGGCGTAATCGGCAACAAGGGACAGGTGAACTATTCGGCGAGCAAGGCTGGCATCATCGGAGCGACGAAAGCGCTCGCGCTTGAACTTGCAGGAAGAAAAATCACAGTGAACTGCATCGCGCCAGGAATCATCGAAACCGACATGATAAAGGGCGCGCCAATCGACGAGATTGTGTCAGGCGTGCCGATGAAGCGCGCGGGAAAGCCGGAGGAAGTCGCATCCCTTGCAATCTTCCTTCTCGGTGAGCAGGCGGGCTACATCACACGGCAGGTAATCAGCGTGAACGGAGGCTTGGCATGAGTTTCCATGCGCTTTATGTCTTCGCGTTCCTTCTATTCGCGATTTTCCTTTTCGTCTCTCTCTTCGTCCACACAGACTTCAAATTCTATGTGATGGATTTCATCGAGGGAATAATCGAAAAGCTTGAAACCGAGATGGAAGAAGTCGACAGGGAAATCGCGGAAGACGAAAAAGAGCTTGAGCGTCTGAAAGCAGAAAAAGAGGAGCTCAAGAAAAAAAACGATGAGAAGTAGACCTGTTCCGAAATTGAAGTTTCCGAACAGGTTTACCAAAAATCACCGAACGCCAAAGAATTTCAAAAAGCCGTATGCCACGAGGACAGTCCCGCAGATGATTTTGAGCGCGAGACTCCTCTTCAAAGCCGTTGCCACCTTCCGCTTGGACTCAGAGTCCGGGTCGTTGGCGCGCTCGGCTTCGTCGGCCTCCTTCGACTTCTCGTTCAGCCTGAACATCGAAAGCGGCGTGTAGCAGATGATTCCGAATCCGAGCACCCACAAGAGAATCGCATGGTGGATTTTCGTTATCGACATCTGCCTAAAATAAATCACGGCGAAAAACGCGGCACCGCACACGATGATGCCGGCGCCAATCCATTCAAAAACCTTGGAAACTTTCTCGTTCATCTAAAAACCTCGTTTTATTTCAAAATTCCAATTTTCTTCAACCACGGAAGAAGATTTTTCTCGTTCCAGCCGTAAGTTTTTATCGCATACGAAGACGGATTCATGCCGAAACCGTGGCCGCCTTTCGGAAAGTTGACGAAGATGTGCTCCACTCCCCTTTCGGTCAAGGTCTTGTCCAATCGCACGGAATTCTCGTAAATCACCACAGGGTCGTCCTCGCACGCCAAAAGGAAAACCGGCGGCATGTCGTCTGGAACGTTTGCGGGATTCTCCATGGAAAAAGCATCTTTTATCTCATCAGAATATTTGAAACCGCGGATGTTGAAAAGCGAGAAGCCCTTCCCAGCCGTCGGAATCGAGAACTGCCTCGATATGAAATTCTTTGAAGAGACGGATGTCGAATACTGGTGCCCCAAAAGGCTCGTTCGGCTCCACTTGTGTCCGATATCGTCCTGCATCGAAACGACAGGATAAATCGGCATGACAAAATCCGGGCGCACGCTCTCGGCGGTCTTGATTTCATCGATTCCAAGCAGATTGAGCTGGTTGCGGGACGAAAATTCTCCAGCCATCGTCACCAGATGCCCGCCCGCCGAGAACCCGATTGCTCCGATTCTATTCTTGTCGATTCCGAACCTCGCCGAGTTTTTGCGGATGAAGGAAATCGCCCTCTGGAAATCCACGAGCTGGTCGGGAAAGTGGTGCTCGTTGTAGGCGACCCGGTACTGCAAGACGAAAGCGGCGAATCCCTTTGAAGAGAACCAGCGGGCAGTGTCGACCCCCTCGTGCTTCATGCCGAGATGGTGGTAGCTTCCGCCCGGGCAGATTATGACTGCGGGTCTCTTTTCGTTTTCCGAATCAGAAGCGAAATCTTTTGAAGGTGGAAAAACGTGGAGAACCGTGTCCCGTTTCTGAGTCTCCATTTTGGGGATTCCGTCCCAAAGGTAGATTTTCTCGCTCCTGCCCTTGGACGAAGAGAACGAGGGCTGAACAAAGACAAAGAAAAGCGCAATCGCGCTGCAAATCAAAACAACACAAGCTGATTTTTTTTCCATGAGGTCATTCTAACAAAATATTGAAACGTGGTATTCTCCTAAAATGAGAAAATCAATTTTACTTACAGTCTTCGCGTTTTTTGTTTTCTTTTCATACGCCGAGGACTTTGAAGAGATTCCACAGGAAGAGCAGTCTACAGAACAGCAGCAGCTTACAGAACAGCCGGCACAGGAAGCGGCTTCAGGAAGGATTGTGTCTAAAATCGATTTCATCGGACTGACGAAGACGAGGGATTCCTACCTGCAACTGCGCTACAAAAAGTACATCGGAATGAGAGTGGACGAGATAGACTTGAGGGAGCTTGAGACGCAGCTCCAGTCGGAGGGTGTGTTCGAAAGCATTGTGATAGACGTAATCGACGGAACTGAAGACGGAAGTTCGCCATCGTTCGACGAGGACGGAAATCCAACAGCGAAAATCGAAGTGAGCGTGTCCGAAAAAATCACGTTCATACCGCTGCCGTTTGCGATGTACTCTTCGTCTGGCTTGATAGCGGGCGGCATGGTCATGGACACGAACGCGTTCGGAGTGAAGGACACGCTCATGCTCGGAGGCTTTTTCGCGTCGACTTCAATCACGGGCATGGGAATGTTCTCGAAACCCGCAATCGAGCGTGTCCGCCCTGGCTTCCAGTTATTCACCTCGATTTCAAAAAACACCCCGAACGTGAGGAACCTGAAAAACGAGGAAGTCCTGGATTTTGAAAACTTCGCGGTCTCCTGCTCGCTCGGCATCTTCAACAAAATCGACAAATTCAACACGTTCGGTCTTTCTCTTGGCTTCAACTATCTGAAAAACGATGCCGAAGGCAATTTCGAATCAATCGGCTCGGCCACAATCGGCTCAGCTGGACTCAACTATTCGCTCTCAAAAAGCGACTGGAACGGCTTCTTCATGTCCACTTCATCGATAAACCTCTCCGCGTCGCTGTCAAAATACTTCGCGCTCGACGACGAAGCGTCATTGGCCTCGGTCGTACAGAACTACGCAGCGGCATTCTCGACCCAGAAACCGTTTCTTTCCGACAGATTCCGCCTGCTCGCCCAGGTCTCCGGAGCCTGCGTCGTCGCCCCAGAAAAGAAGTCCGCGCACATCGCGGAGGCAAAGAAACGCTCGGCGGCGGGTGTCTCGATTCTCTCGGGCGACTTCAAGACCGACATGATTTTCGGCGGAACTGCGGGATTCGAGGCGGCTTTGGCGACGTTCAAATTCGGCTTGATTTCGCTCATCGGAAAATACGAATTCGTCTGGACAGAGGATTTTTCAAAGAACCTTGCCTTCTACGAGCTTGACGACGTGGAATTCTGCCACGGACCGAGCGCGGGACTCTGCCTCTATCTTTCGAAGATTGCGTTCCCGGCGTTGTCCATGAACATCTCGTACAATGTCTCTGAAAGCTACTGGCAGTATTCGTTCTCCCTCGGAATGAGCATGTGACGTTTTTCAGCGGGCGTGCAGGCAAGTCCATGCTCCCCGCATTTTTTCCAATTGGCATTTCACGGCAGGTCTAATTTTTCTGCTCAAGAATCAGCCTCACAAGTTCCAGTTTCTGCTCGTCGGTGAGATTGTTGGCAGTTCGAGAGATTTCGCTTTTGAGCGTCCTGAATTCACTACCGTTTTCAGGCTCTTCCGGCTCAGCGCCATCAAAATACGCGTCAGGTTGGAGCATCGTCTTCACAAACACCATGAGCTTTTCGTTCGTTTCTGTGAGATTTCCGTTCAGAATCATGGTCGGCTCGCCCTTCTCTGGATCGTCGTAGGAAAACCACAGGAGCGTGTCGCCTTTTTGGTTCCTGATGTCGCAGACCGTGTGGTATATCGGACGCTCCGCCAAGCGATTTCCGTACTGAATAACTTTCGGGCGTTTTTCAAAAATCAACTCCAGAAATTTCGGCAAATCGTCCTTGTAGAAGACTTGCGTTTTCTTGAGTTCATGACAAATGTCGCGTATTTCATAGGGACTGGGCGGCATGTCCCAATAAATTGAAGGCGAATTGTAGTACACGGTGAAAATGAACTTGTCGGACGAATCGAAGACATCACGTCTTTCTACAACACTGCAGTCGTTCATTACGTTGTAGTGGCATGAACAAAAGGCAAAGGAAAATAAAAATATAAAAGAAAAAATTTTCATGCTGTATCCTTAGAAAAATTCCGGCAAGGTCAAATACCTTGGAGGTAGTAACCGAGAATACTTTTCGTCACAAAACCAACAGAAAAACGGCAAAAACGGCGACGACGCACTCAAGGCTGTGGCAGGTGCTTTCGCCGTCGGAATCGGAGTCGTTGCGATTGCATTGCTCCTTGGCTCAAGAAAAAAAAGCTGACGGCCTTCAGCGCACAGTCTTCCAGTCCACGCCGTTCTTCCCCTCGAAGACGCGGACGCGGCACTTCTGCTTTCCGGCATTCTTGGCGAAGAAATGCAAATCCATGGCGTACTCGCTCATCACGTCGTCGGGGTGGTAGCTTGTCGTGAAAGTCGATTCGCTTCCGTCGAAGGTGCATCTTCCGAGCGCGCCGTGCATGGAAATCAAGTCCTCGGCGATTGGAACGAGTTTGTCCAGATGCGCATTCCTGTATTTTCTCCTGACGAACGACTTCTGCATCTCGGTGATTTCTTCCGAAGAAAAATCGAAGCGGTCGAGCGTCTCTGAAAATTCCCACAAAAAATCGCTCGCCTTTTCCTTGAGCGGATGGAGGACGGCATTGAACCACGGAACGGCGCGTCCCTGCGTGTAGAAGATGTTCGTGGCGCGGGAAAGTCTTTCCGCCTTCGCAAGGTCGCTTTCTGAAAATTCGGGCGTTCGAACGACGTGGTAGGGAGGCTTTTCGTCCCAGACCATGCCGTAGCCCGCGGCGTCGTCGTGCAGGTTCGTGCCGGGGAGGACCGAGAGACAGAAAAGCTCAAGGTTGTTCGGATAGAGGGAAAGCGCGAAGTCGATTGAATTCTTGAACCCCTGCAGATTATCGGTCGGAAGCCCGTAAATCAAGTCGAATCCGAAAGTGACACCGGCCTCGTTCAAAAATCCGATGTTGCGGGCGAAAAGTTTTTTGTCGAGGGTGCGGTGGACTTTCTTGAGAACGTCGGGATTTGAGCTTTGAAGTCCGAACTGGATGCAGCAAGGGACGCGCGAGAACGCGGAAGCGAGTTCCCTGTCGATGAATTCAGCGCGCGCCTCGAAGTAGAAGAACATGCCCGGAGCCTTTTTCTGTATGGTCTTGAGCATCTTCATCGCCCGCTCTTTGGAAGCGTTGTAGGTGGGGTCGAGGACGAAGACCTGCGCGATTTTCTTCTTCGCGAAAAGCTCGATTTCCTTTTCGAGCCGCTCCATCGGAAAATAGGCGATTTTCTTTTCGCCCTTGCTCTCGTAGCAGTAGGAGCATTTGAACGGACAGCCGCGGGCAAGTTCCCAGAGCGCGCCTCCGTATTTCGCGGGGTCGAGCGTTCCGTCCAAGTACGGCGAGGGCGTGAGTTCGGGCGAACACGGAACTGCGCGCGTGACAGTGTCGAGCGCGCATTTTGAAGACGAGCAGTAGATGCCGGGGATTTCGACTTTTCCGTTTTTCCCGGATTCCACAATCCGCTCCAAAAGCGCGGGCACGGCGATTTCCCCCTGTCCCGCCACGGTGTAGTCGAAATTCTTGAAATTCTGCGGATTGGCCGTGACTTCAGGGCCTCCGGCAATGCAGACGACATTCGGAATGATTTTTTTCAATTCAAAAGCGGTCTTGTCGAGTATGGTGTGGTTCCAAACATAGACCGAGAAACAAACGGCGAACGGCTTTTTCTTGGAAAGCTTTTCCGCTATCATGCGCGCGGCGGCTGTCTCTCCGCCCTCCCCGCCCTTCTCGCCGGCAGAGAACGCTTTCGTATATGAATCTTCCTCGCGCGAAAAATCCACGAGTTGGACATCAAATGTTTTCAGATTCGGATTCGCCTTTATGGCGGAGGCAATGCAGGCGGCTCCAAGCGGCATCGCCTGCGGAGAAGTCTCGACAAGGACTGTCGTGCAGATGATGGTCAGCGATTCTCCAGTTTTTCCACTCTTTTCATTCATCAGAAAAATATAGCACAAATACAGGAAAACTCTCAGCGGTGGGAGCGTTCTGGGGAACAGTAAGATTTCTGGTCATTGCTTGCGCCGCAATCTGCATATCATAAGGACCGAACTATCCGACGAGAGAATTTTATTTGTGATAGGTTTTCCCAAGGACGATTCCGAGGATAGAGAATAATTGTATTTCCAATTTTTTTTATGAACATTTCAGATATTTGCTTTTGTCAACGACTTTCTGGCAGCCCGCTTACGCGACGATGACTTA
>CAMHLH010000006.1 GCA_946185925.1 uncultured Treponema sp. | reverse complement strand
ACAGGATGTACGTCCACACTTTAGCAGAACAGCTTTCGCTGTTCTGCGTAGTTTTATATGGCACGGATGCCATATAAAACTACTTACTCTGTCGGGCGTTTCTTCAGGTTCTTGCTTTCGGCAATCGCCCTGCCTTCGCCGACTTTCTGTTCCATCATGGCGCGGACTTTGAGCGGGAGACCGAAGAGCGTGATGAAGCCCTGCGCGTCCTTGTGGTTGTACAGTTCGCCGGTCGTGAACGAAGCGATGTCCTCGTTGTAGAGGCTGTACTTCGAGTCGCTTCCTGCAGCGCGAATCTGTCCTTTGACGAGCTTGACTTTCGTCCAGCCCGTGACAGTCTGCTGTGTGGAATCGACGAACGCCATCAGAGCGTCGTAGAGCGGAGTGAAGACTTTTCCGTCGTAGATGAGCTCTGCCAAGCGCAATGAAACCTGCTGCTTGTAGTGGTATGTGTCGCGGTCGAGGCAGATGTGATCCATCATGCGGTGCGCGAAATACAAAATTGCTCCGCCTGGTGTCTCGTAGACTCCGCGGCTCTTCATTCCGACGCAGCGGTTCTCGCAGATGTCCACGAGTCCGACTCCGTTCCTTCCGCCGATTTCGTTGAGAGCGGTCATCAACTCAAGGCCGTTCATCTTCTTTCCGTTCAACGAGACAGGGATTCCCTTCTCCCATTCGATTGTGACGTACTCGCCGTCTCCAGCAGTCTCAGGAACTTTCGTGTTCTTGAGCATGTGCGGGTAGTTCGGCTCGTTTGAAGTCTTCTCAAGCTCCAAGCCCTCGTGGCTGATGTGCCAGATGTTCTCGTCGCGCGAGTAGGACTGGTCCTTCTTCATCGGAACCTCAAGTCCCCTGTCCTCAAGGAACTTGATTTCGGCTTCGCGGCTGTCCATGTTCCATTTGTCGTCTCTCCATGCGGCGATTACGCGGAGGTCTGGAGCGAAAGCCTTGATGGCAAGCTCGAAGCGGACCTGGTCGTTTCCTTTTCCTGTCGCTCCGTGGCAGATTGCCGTGGCGCCTTCCTGGCGGGCGTACTCTACGAGAATCTTTCCGATGAGCGGGCGGGCTGTCGAAGTTCCGAGGAGGTATTCGTCCTCGTAGACCGCGTTCGCCTTGAGTGCCGGCCAGATGTATTCCTCGATGTATTCCTGTCTCGCGTCGACGACGTAGCATGCCGAAGCGCCAGTCTTGAGAGCGCGGCTCTTGATGTGCTCCCAGTCGTCGCCCTGACCAACGTCGATGCAGACCGCGATTACGTCGTAGTCGTAGTTTTCCTTGAGCCACGGAATGATTACCGTCGTGTCCAATCCACCTGAGTAAGCGAGAATAACTTTCTCTTTTGCCATTTTTATCTCCTTAAAATGATTCTCTATTCTAGTTCATTTGATTGCTTTTTGATACAACGGATAGACGGTCTCCGCTATTCCGTGCAGGTTTTCGATTCTGCTTTCGTGGGAGGGGTGGGTGCTCATGAATTCCGGGGTTGAAGATTTTGATAGAGACGACATCTTCTCCCAGACTTTCACGGCCTCGTTCGGGTCGTAGCCGGCGCGCGCCATGAGTTCCGTTCCCATGTTGTCGGCTTCCGTCTCCTGGTTCCTCGAATATTTGAGCGAAAGAGCCTCCGCCGCGAGGTTCACGATTCCGCGCTCTGTGGAGTTCAGACCGAACGCCTCTGCGACCGCCGCCGTTCCGAGCGACTTTATCTTTGAGCGGCTCACCTGTTCCCGCGAATGCTCCCTGAGCGCGTGCGAAATCTCGTGCCCGATTACCGCCGCCAGCTGCGCGTCCGTGAGCTTCAAGGTGTCGATGATTCCCGTGTACACGACGATTTTTCCGCCAGCCATGCACCATGCGTTCACGGTGCTATCAGTGATGACGTTCACCTGCCAGTCCCAGCCGAGCGCGTCCTCGCGGAAGTTTCCCGTCTGCTTGATGAGGGCGGACGCGATTTTCTTCACGCGCTTTGTGGTCTCCGCGTTCGTGTTCAGCTTTCCCTCTCTTTTCGCCTGCGCGATTATCTGAGCGTACGATTGGTTCGCGCTTTCGACCATCTCCTCCGCCGAGACCGTCATCACCTGCTTCCTGTCGGCTCCGACCTCGCCGCCCGATGTCGTCGTCGTGTACTTGAAGCCCGCGAATGCCGCGACCAAAGCCACGACGATTGGAATCAAGCTTCCTTTTCTGAATCCTCTTGCCATTTTTTTCAACCTCTTTTCAAATGATTTTTTTTGTTGATTAAAGTTCGAACTTTCCGACATCCGCCTTGAAAGTCAACATTCTGGTGTAGAAGTGGAGCCAGTCTATTGGCGGAATGTTGTATTTGAGCGTCGGGTGGTGGTTCGCTATCTGCGACTGTATCTCCGGGGAGAACTTCGACATCTTCTTCCGCTCCTTCTGGTGCAGTTTCAGAAGCTTCTTCTCCCGCTTGCTCATCTTCGGGGGCAGGTAGTTCGAGTAGTCGTCCTTTGCCTCCGCCAGCCGCCTGTGCTCGATTTCCTCCTGCTTTCCGCTGTCGATTCCCAGTTTTTTGAGCTGCTCGGGCTTGAGGAACGACGCGAACGAGGAATTCATGCTTTTGCTGAGCTTCTCCTCTTCGATTCTCTCTTTCTCGATTGTCTCTTCGCTTGATTCGTGCAGCATGTGGAACTGGGGATTGAAGGAATTTGCCTTGCAGATTTTGTTGAGGATGACGGCCGTGTTGAACGCGTCCGCTATCGCCGAGTGCTCCTGTCCCTCGAAGCTCTCGTGGCAGTAGTGGACGGCGGTTCCAAGCCCTATGGAAGCGTGCGTTCCAAGAACCTCCCCGAACGTCCTCTGCAAATCCACAAAGGTCTCAAGGTTCGAAAGCAGGTCGTCCCGTTCGTTCGCCTTGACCATCAGCTCCTCGTGGATTTGCGAGTGGTCCTTCGCGCTCCAGCAGTAGGTGATGAATTTCTCGTTCCTCGTCTTCTCTTCAATCCACTCCACATAGGACGAAAAGACCGTCTCGAAGTCCGACGCGTCTTTGATGTCGTCTTCCGTTATGCCTGTAAGATTGTTGATGAATTCCGTTATGTGGCTGTATCTCGGCTTCACGAATTTGTTGAACTTGGAGACGAGCTTGAAGTCGCTGTCGAGCATGACCGCTCCGATTTGAATCACTTCGTTCCTGAGGCAAATCATTCCCATTTCCGCGGGCGTCAGTTCGCTCATCTCCAGGTCCATGCAGACGTGGAATTTTATTCTCTTTGTAGCCGTCTCTTCCGTAATCATGCTCCGTGGAAATCAATCAAAGTCGTCACGTTCACAGGAGCGAGGACTTCCTTGTATTTCAAATCCGGAAGGCCGATGATTCCGAATATCTCTGTGACCTCGGCCTGTCCCTGCGCTATGAGCTTTTTGCCGGCCGTGAGGGTTCCGCCCGTTGCGATGAGGTCGTCGATGAGGAGGAATTTCTGTCCCGGCTTGATGTCGGCCTTGTGTACTTCGATTTCCGCCGAGCCGTATTCAAGGTCGTAGGAAGCCCTGTAGACGTCCCCCGGAAGCTTTCCCTTCTTTCTGATGAGGACGAGCGGGATGCCGAGTTTTTCCGCGAGAGGAGCGGCGAACAAAAAGCCCCTCGACTCCACCGAGGCTATCGCGTCGATTTTTCCCTCGTCGTGCTTTGCCTTGTAGATTTCGTACATCTTGTCCAGGCACCACTTGAAGGCTTTTGGGTTTGTGAGAACGCTCGTGATGTCGTAGAAGAGGATGCCCTTTTTTGGAAAGTCAGGAACTCTGCGGATTGCTTCGTCCAAAATTTTGTTGTCAGTCATTTAAGTCTCCTAAAATTCGTAAAGTCTTATGTTACTCGGAAAAGCGTCGATGTACAAACCGCCTTCCGTCATTTTGCGATTGTCCGTATGCTCCCCATCGCAAGCCTCTTCTCCCTCGTCTCTTCGAGCAGCCCTTTGAGCTTGTCCGCGTCCTCGTTCTGAATTGCCGTCTTGAACGCGTCGATTTGCCTCTCGAAGTTCTCTATGTGCTTCACGAGCTTGTCCTTGTTCGATATGAAAAGCTCCGTCCAAAGTGGCGCGTTTATCATCGCTATCCTCGTCAAATCCTCGAAGCTTCCGCCCCCGAACGCCGTTATGGCCGGGTCCTCCGCGCTCTCGACCAGCGCCGACGCGATGACGTGGCAGAGCTGGCTCGTGAAGCCGATTTTGTAGTCGTGGATGTCGGTGGTCGTTTCCGTTATGCGGGTGAAGCCCATCGCCGCTATCAGCTCCCTCATCAAGTCCAGGTTCTCTTTCTTGTTGAAGCCCTGCTCGCAGAGAATGTAGTTGTGGTTGACGAAGAATTCCGCCTTTGAATTTGCGTATCCCTCTTTTTCGCCTCCAGCCATCGGATGCCCGATTATGAAGTCCACGTCGTCCCGGAGAATCGAAGGCAGCTCCTTCTCGAAAATTCCCTTCACGCCAGAGATGTCTGTCACAATCGCTCCCGGCTTGAAAAATTCCCTGTTCACTTTGAGGAAGTCGAGCGTGGCGTGCGGGTAGAGGCAGACGAAAAGCACATCGCACTTGGGAAGCATCTCCTGAACTTTGTCGCTGGTGAACGTCTCGTCCACGATTCCTTCGGACTTTGCCTGTGAAAGGCAGGCCGTGCTCCTGTTGCAAGCGAGAATCTTTCCCGTGGAGCCGTTCTGGCTCAGAATGTTCAGCCGTATCGCCTTCGCGAATGAGCCTCCCATTATTCCCAATCCGACGATTCCGTAGTTAAGTGATTTAAGACTTTTCATTGTGTAAACCTCGTGCGAGCCTGAAAGCGAATCTTTCCTCTCTCCGGCAATGGCTCTTTTTGATTCGTCCATTTTACCCTAAAAATGCCTTGATTCATATAACAAAAGATTATCCGAAATCCGTGCAGAAAATGAAAAAAAAGCGGCAATTATCTGTAGAGGTTTTGTATGAGAATCAAAAAATTGTTCGCTTCGCTTTTCTGTCTGTCGGCATTGATTTTGGCTTCGGCCTGTTCTGTTTCCTGCTCCGGTGAAGTCTCCGAGATTTCCGTGATGAACTGGAATCTGGAGACTTTCTTCGACGGTGAATTCGACGGCAACGAGTATTCCGAATTCAAGAGCGGGAAGTCCGGCTGGTCCCGCGACAAGTACAAGGTCCGCCTTGAAAGGGCCGCATCCGTCATAAAAGCGTTGGACTGCGACGTCGTGGTTGTGGAGGAGCTTGAGAAGAAAGAGCAGCTTCAGGATTTCAGGAATTTTCTTTCGGGGACTTTCGATTTTTCAAAGGTCTACAGGCATGTTTTTTTCGCGGCGGAGGAAGGCGCGTCAATCGGCTGCGGAATACTTTCTAGGCTGCCGATTGAGAATGTGTCCGTCCATTCGATTTCGGTTTCGGGAAAAAGCGGGCGGCCGTCGATGCGCCCGATTATCAAGGCGACGTTCTCTCTAGACGGAAAGAAGCTAGACTTGTTCGTGAACCACTGGAAAAGCAAGAACGGTGGGGCGGAGGAGAGCGAGTGCTGGCGCGACCGCCAGGAGGAGCAGCTTTCCCGGCTGATTGCGGGGTCGCTTGAAGAGGGGCATGGCGTTCTCGCGTGCGGGGATTTCAACAGGTCAATCGAAGAGTTCAAGTACGAAAAAGAAGGAGAAGCGAACGTGGTGCTCAAAGGCGGCGCGCGCGTCCGTTCTCCCTGGTTTGATGAAAATGGCGGACTTTCTTCCGTTGGAAGCTACTGGTACGACGGAAAATGGGAGTACATAGACAACTTCTTTTCGGCGGCCGCCACAATCGGCGATTTCAAATGCCATGATTCGGGCGAATGGTGCGATTCGCAGGGGCATCCGCTCAGGTACAAGGTTTCTTCGGGCAAGGGCTATTCCGACCACCTGCCCATAACCTGCCGAGTCTCACTTTGAGGCTGCCGCTCCATCGTCCTGGCCCCATTTGTCGAACATGCTGTCGGGGGCGGTTTCGTCCTCGTCCTCTTCGTTGGGGCTTTCTGCCGGCTCTGTCTTTGCCGGGACGCTGTTTTCGTTCACGATGTCGGAGACCGTGGGGATGCTCTCTTCGCTGCCGGCTCCTGCATTCTCAGCCTTGGAGAAAGTCTCGGAAAGCTTGCTCTTCAATTCCGCGACGGAATTTTTTATCTCGCTTGAATCTTCCTCTTTTTTTTCGGGCTTTGCGAATGTCTCCGAAATCCTGCTCTTGAGCGCGCTGAGGGAGTCCCTGATTTTCTCGGCCGATTCTGTTTCCTCCGCGTCACTGCCTTCTTTCTTGTCGAAATTCTCGGAAAGCCTGCTCTTTATCTTTTCGAGGGATTCCTTGATTTTTGAGGAGTCCGCTTCTGTTTCAGAAAAATCCTTCGATATCTGCTCTTCGATTTTTGAAAGCTTTTCTTCGGATTTCGACTGGTCCTCTTCCTGCTCGTTCGTGAATCTTTCCGAAAGCCTGCTCTTGAGCTTGGAAAGCGACTCCCTTATCTGCTCGTTCGACTGCTCTTCGGCGATTGGCTCGTTCGCCTTGTCGCTGAGTTTTTTCTGGAGGGCCTGCACCGATTCCTTTATTTTTGATGCGAATCCGTCGTCCGAAACCGCCGCGCTGCTTTCGCTTCTTGCCTTGAGCTTGCTGCGAAGGTCGGCGATTGCCTTCTTTGTTTCGTCCGCTGCTGTCTCGCCGCTTTTTCCATCGGACAGGCTGGCCTTCATCTGCTCGAAGAGGGGCGATTCCTTTTCTGCCTTTTCACTCTTTTCAGCCGGCTTGTCCTGCTTTACGCCTTCCGGAATCTCGTTTTGGCCGTCGGGCAGAACGAGCCTGAATGGGATTCCGTTCTGCAGAATCGACTGCCTGAGAAAAATGCTCACCGCTTGATCCAGCGAGAGTCCGAGCTTTTCAAAGATGTCTGAAGCCTTTTTGACGATTTCCTCGTCAGATTTGAATTTGAATGTTTTTGCCATGGCTCAATTATACCTGTTTTGCGCTTTTGAATTCTGAATTTTCATTAGATTTTTTTTGGAACGAAACTTTCGATTTCCTTGCCGGAAAGCGGCTTGGAGAAGAAGTAGCCTTGTATGTAGTCGCAGCCCAAAGCCTTGAGTTTGTCGAACTGCCACTGGTATTCAACTCCCTCCACGGTTATTTTCATTCCGAGAGAGTGCACAAGGTTCACTATGTTCTGGATGAAGTCCGTTCCGCCCTTGCCCGCTTCGTCTTCGTGCAGATATGTGTCGACCATCGACTTGTCGATTTTGACCGTCTCCAGCGGCAGCTGTATGAGGTAGCTCAGGCTTGAGTAGCCGGTTCCGAAATCGTCGAGCGCGACTTTTATGTTCGACTGCCTGAATTCCTCGAATACTTCGAGTGCCCTGGCCTTGTTTCCCATGAAGAGGCTTTCTGTTATCTCTATTCCGATGAGGTCTGGAGGTATGCTGTAGCTTTGCATCAAGTTCACGAGATAGCTGACGTATTCCCTGTCCTCCAATTGTCCGAACGAATAGTTTATCGAAACCCTTCTGAGCGGCACTCCGTGGCTTCTCCATTCCGCTATCTGCCTGATTACCTTTTCCGTGATGATTCTGCCGATTTTCGCTATGTGCCCGTCTTCCTCCGCGATTGGAATGAACTGGGCCGGTCCCAGCTTGCCGTACTTCATTCTGATGAGCGCCTCGTATCCGTGGAGCTGCCCGTCCGATGCGTTTATCTGGGGCTGGTAGACCACGGAGAATTCGTCGCGCTTGCAGGCCGTCTCTATTATCTTGGCGGTCTGGGCTTTCTGCACGATTTTCCGCTTCATCTCTATGTTGAAGAAGACGTACTTGTTCTTGCCGATTGACTTCGCCTCGTTCAACGCGATGTCGATTGCCGAGAGGTATTCGTCCACCGACGACCTGTCTTCGACCATGTCCGAGTTTACGATGCCGATGCTTGTCCTTAAATTTATGGATTTCTGGTTGAGCGTCTGGCTCTTGCCGCTGTCGCTGATTGGAATCTGGATTGGGGAGCTGAGGGCCTGCCGTATGTAGTAGACCATCGTGGTTTCGCTTTCCTCTTGCTTGTTCGTTATTAGCATTATGAATTTGTCGCTCGAATGCCTTGCCGCGAACGCCTCCGAATCCCACATCGTCTGTATGTTGGAAAGCCTGTCCGCCACTTTCTTCAGCACGAAGTCGCCGATTTCGTGCGAGTTGAAGTCGTTTATGCTCTTGAAGTTTTCCAAGTCGATTAAGAGTACCGAGAAATTCTTGTCCGATTTTATGCTTTCCGAAAGTTTCTTCTCGAAAAGTGTCATGTTCGGCAAGCCCGTCAGTTGGTCGTGCTCCGAATTGTACGCCAGCTTGTCGCTTATCTTGTAGAGTTCCCATGAATTCAAGATGAGCCCCACCATGAGGACAATCAGCGATATGAGGATTATGGCTATTGGAATCGTGATGCCCCTGTATTTCACGAAGGCTTCCGCAATGTCGTCTTTGGGAATTTTCACGAGAATGTACACGACCTCTATGACAATCGCAAGTGAGAAAAGAATATTTATGCTTGTGCTCAATAAATTCCGTATTCTAGGTTTCATATTCCCTTTTTTCTAAAATTTTCTGAATATTTTTCCCTCATTATATATCGATTTTCGGTTTTCTTGGGCAAAAAGAAAATGCCATTGAGAATTTTACATATGAATCCCCAATGGCATTCTTCGCTTTTTCTGTTGTCGGCGCGCCACTACAGCATGTTTCCGTCCGCACGCGCCTGCTCTATTATCTTTGCCTCCCACTTTGAAAGCCCCTTCGAATCCAGCTCCTTTATGAACATGCTCCAGTTCTCTCTTGTGAGGTTCCGCTTGCCCGTGGCGAAGTCCAGGATGCCCGTCCTGTACTCCTTCTGCAGGTCGTCGTCCATCTTTTCAAAGTTGAATCCGTCTATCCAAGGCTTCGACTGCATTCTCTTGAGCACTTCGAGGGAGTCCATTACGCGTCCGTTCTTGGTCGTCCAGAGCGGATATCTTTCCCTGAGCTTGTCGGCGGAATTTTTATCGACGAGCCACCTGAGCTGCAAAAGGTTCTTTGATTCGACAGAAGTGAAGGCGTTCTTCTCGTTCAGCACCTTGTCCGAGACCTTGCCTTCCGCGTCGATTACATAGTTGATGCCTTCCTGTCCGTACCAGACTGACATGTAGCCGTCCGTGTAGAGCCATTCGAGCAGTTTCGCTATCTTCTCAGTCTTGCCGAGTTCCATGGCCCTCTTGCTCACTGCGAGATAGTTCCACGACTGCATGTTGATTCCCACCGCCGACCTTCCGCTTGGGCCTACCGGCGGGTCCACCACTATCCACTCCGCGTTCGGGAATCTCTCGTCGAACGGGGTGTAGTTGCTCTTGAGAGAGTAGGCCGCGAACTGCTCACGCATGATTCCGAACCTTCCCGACTTCCATGCGTTCCTGAAGTCGTCTTTCTTGTACGCAATCCAGTTGGGGTCTATCACTTTCGTCATCGTCATCTTCCGCACGAAGTCCAGTGCGTCGTAGAAGGCCCTGTCGCGTATGTTCAAGTGCCCGTTGTTCTTTGAATAGTTGAAAGTGCCGCACACTCCGAACGCCCCAAAAATCGGGGAGAAACGCTTGCCAAGCCCGTCTTCCTGCACGTTCGCCTCGATGTAGGCTCCGAATCCGTATGTGTCCTGCTTTCCGTTCATGTCCGGGTCGTTGAAGGTGAACGCCTCCATGACCCTGTAGAATTCGTCTATTGTCTTTGGAACCTGCATCCCCAGATTGTCCAGCCAGTCCTTTCTTATGAGGACGCCTTCGTTCTTCGGCATCGCCGAATTCGATGTGGGGTAGGCGAGCGCGAATGTCATTCCGTCAATCTGGGCGATTTCCCTCGCGGAGTTCGTGTAAATCTCTTTTGAGCGGATTGGCATGAGGGGAAACATCTTGTCCACGCAGGCAATCTTGTCCTCTTTCGCCAGCTGCTTCATGGTCGCGTGCGAGCATCTGAAAAGGTCGGGGAGCGATTTCGTGGCTGCCGCCTTCATTATTATGTCTGTGAGTTCCGTCGGGTCCGTGGGGAGCGCCTTCAGCACAAGCTCTATTCCGAGTTTGCTCCGTATCTTGTCGTAGACGAACCAGTCCGCTGGCGGTTCGCCGGCTTCCGATTGCGACGGTATGTACCACATTTCGATTTTCGTTAGTTCGCTTTCACCGGATTCAGAGCATGAGAACAAGGCGATTGCCGCCAATGCCGCAGAAGTGAAAGCTGTGATTTTTTTTAGGGATATTGACTTTTTCATGATGCTCAATTTTAACATGGAAATTCTACGCTTTGACAAAAAATACTTCGCTTTTTGATTTCGACTCTGCTCTTCTTGTTGAGAAAATCCTGGAAATCTCAAAAATCTCTTTTTGCCCGAGCCTGACAGTCTTCTTTAGTGCCGAGTGTCGCGTTTTTTTTGATTCGATGGAGTTTTTAATATAAAATAGATGAAAATGCCCAATCTGAATCATTGGTTGGGAAAAATAAAAGGAGTTGAAAAATGAAAAAGGCATTTCTGAGAATTTCCGCTTTGTCCTTCGCTTTCCTTTGCGCGGCATCCGCTGTTTCCGCGAAGACCATCAAGGCTTCTAAAGTGGATGTGAAGGCCGTCAGCAAGCTCATCGACGGGAACTACAAGCCGAAACTCGACAAGGACAACATGAGAATTTCCATAAAATCCAGCGGAGCGTCTTTCGTTAAATTGAACGAGACGAAGAAAATCGTCGTCATAAGCAGCAAGTGGAGCTTGAAAGAGGGCACCAACTCTGCTGGAGCCGCCGTGCTGGCCAACGTGATAAATTCTTCCTACGGCATGGTTCAGGCTTCGTACAGGGACGCCACAAGGGACGAGGGGGAGACTTTCGTGCTTGAGACGACCCTTCCTTATGTCGGCGGCCTGGACAGCGACAACCTGAACTTCGCGATTGCCCAGTATGTAGACGCGGCCGAGAGGCTTGAGGAACTGCTCAAGTAGTTTTGAATTTCGGTTCGCTTTTTTTTGCCGGGGTCGGCCTCCGTTTTTGGGGCTGGATTCCGGCATTTTTTTTGCCTTTGACAAAACTGAAAATCAATGTGATTATGTAGTGAGTTTTATGAAACTGGTTTCATGATTTTTTTTGAAGGAGGCCTGCATGGCGGAGAGGAAAATTACGATTTACGATGTCGCCGAAAAGTCCGGGGTGAGTCCCGCCACGGTCTCAAGGGTCTTGAACGAGCCTGACAAGGTTGCGGCCGACAAGAAGTCCAGGGTTTTGGAGGCGATAAAGGAGCTTGATTTCGTGCCGAAGGCCGCCGCTGTCGTGGCCGCAAGGAAGCTCTACAAGAAAATCTGCGTGGTGGCTCCGTTCTTCGGGCAGTCGTCGTTCATGGAGCGGCTGCGCGGAATAGAGAGCGTGCTCGACAACATGAGGTTCGAGATTGTCATCTATTCGATTCAGAACGGGGAGGATTTGAAGAGCTACATCAGGACGATAACGACGACGAATTTCACTGACGGCCTGATTCTGCTTTCCCTGCGTCCCGACGCCGATTCCATGGAGCTTCTCAGAAAGGCGAGGTTCCCGGTCTGCTTCGTGGAGAATTTTGTCGACGGCTTCGACAATGTGGTGATTCAAAACGATACTGGCGGCTGGAAGGCTGGCGAGTACCTTTACGCGAAAGGCTGCAGGAGGCCGGCTTTCGTCGGGGAGAAGTCTGATAAGAGCCACAACGTTCCTGCGACCGACGACAGGCTGCGGGGATTCAGGAGTTTCTTTTCGGAAAAGAACATCGACATTCCGGAGGAGAGAATCTGCGTGGGCGAGTTCATGGAAGGCGGCTTCGACGGCAAAATCAACTCTTTCCTTGATGGCGGAAATTTGCCGGATTGCGTTTTCTGCTCGAGCGACCTGGTGGCCGTGAAATTCGTCTCAATGGCTGTTTCCAAGGGGATAAAAATCCCGGAGGAGATGAAAGTGCTCGGCTTCGACGACATCGACATTTCAAAGTACATGGGGCTTTCTTCCGTGAGCCAGTCGCTCGACGAGTCCGGGAAAATGGCCGCCGAGTGCGTTCTCAACCGCTTGAGGAATGGCGGAAAGAGCAATTTTTCCGTCATGGTCCCAATCAATGTCGTAGAGAGGAAAACCACCTGAGTCTGATTGCGCCAAACAAGTGTCGCTTTTGTGCCGAGTCGGTTCCGGCTTTTGCCGGGGTGGCTCGGCTTTTTTTTGCGAAATTCTGAATTTTTTCTTTGACAAATCAGAAATTCAATGTGAATATGTAATGAGTTTCATGAAACCAGTTTCAGAATTTTCTAGGGAAACTTGCACGGTGGAGTGGAAAGGGGGTTAGTATATGAAAAAGAGCAAATTTCGTTCGGCTGTTTTTGCTGTGGCTGGTTTTGCGCTTGTCGCTTCTTTCATGTCTTGCAACAAGAAGAACAGCGCAAAGGCAGAAGAGACTGACAATGTAATCCTTGTTTTCGGTGCGTCGAGGGGAGAGGAGGCCGCTCGCCTTAAGGAAATCATCAGGGCGTTCAACGAAAAGACGGGCTTCAATGTCATCTACGAGGGCAGCCCGGAATTCGAGACGCAGATTCAGGTGCAGGCAGCGGCCGGAACGCCTCCAGACATCGCCATGCTCCCGCAGCCGGGCATGATGCAGAATTTCGCGGAGCTCGGCTACTTGAAGCCTCTTCCGGATAATGTCGTCTCCAGAATCGACAGCAACTATTCCCCAGTCTGGAAGGAGCTTGGTTCCTACAAGGGGACTGCCTACGGCGTATTCCACCGCGTGAACGCGAAGAGCTTCGTCTGGTACAACAAGAAGGAATGGGAGAAAAGGGGCTATTCCGTTCCGACTACATGGGACGAGCTCAGGTCGCTTGAGGAAAGAATGGTCTCTGACGGAATCGCTCCGTGGACTGTCGGCTTCGAGTCTGGAGCCGCGAGCGGTTGGCCGGGGACGGACTGGCTTGAGGACATGATGCTCCGCACCGCGGGACCAGACGCCTACGACGACTGGGTTTCCCACAGGATTCCGTTCGACGACCCGAAGGTTCAGAATGCGCTTTCCTACATTCAGGAGATTTTCTTCAACGATTCATACATCTACGGAGGAAGGACGAACATCCTCACCTCGCACTACGGTGACAGCATAAAGCCGCTTTTCGAGAATCCTCCGAAAGCGATGATGCACAGGGACGGCAACTTCATAACAGGCTTCCTGCCGCAGTCTGTCCAGGACAACATGGAAGCGGAGGTCGGAGTTTTCGCCCTGCCTTCGGTCGACAGCCAGTGGGGGACTCCTGTCCTCGGCGGCGGCGACCAGTTCGTGGCTTTTTCGGACAAACCGGGCGTGGCAGAATTCCTTGAGTACCTGACGACATGGGAGGGCTGCGTTCCTTGGGCGAAGGTGGGTGGCGCGCTCTTCCCCCACAAGGACCAGAATTTCGACGACTACGGAAACGGAATCGAGAGGGAGCTTGCGAAAATCCTCGTGGGCGCGAAGGTCTTCCGCTTCGACGGTTCCGACCAGATGCCCGCTGAAGTCGGCTCCGGCTCTTTCTGGGTCGAGATGGTCAACTGGGTGAGCGGCTCGGAGGATGCCGCCACTGCCTTGAAGAACATCGACGAGAGCTGGCCTCGTTAAGGCTGGTTCTCCAGTTTTTCTGATGCGGCCGCGCCTTTGCTCCGCTTGGGTTCTTTAAGGCGCGGCCGCTGAAAACAAGGGGGAGTAATGATGAACAATTACGCAAAGACATTCTGTGTCACTTTGTTGACGGTGGCCTGCATGATGGGCGGTTTCTTCTTGCTGAGGAACGGAGCCTTGAACCAGATTGCCACGACTTTTTTCGCGGTTGTTTGGGGCGTGGCGACTGTGCTTCTCGTGTTCTATTCACTGAACCTTCTGGCGCAGCTTTTTCCGTCGAACATCTACAACAAGGTGGTTCCATACATCTTCATAGGCCCTGCCGTCTTGATAATGGGCTGGTATCTTTTCCTTCCTGCTCTCAGGTCCCTCGCCTTGAGCTTCATGAACAAGAATTCCACGGCTTTCGTGGGCTTGGACAACTACATCTACCTCTTCACCGACAAGAGCATGCTGACTTCCATCAGAAACACGCTGATTTGGCTTGTGTGCGGAACTGGATTCAGCGTCCTGCTCGGACTCGTGACCGCGCTGCTCGCAGAGAGGAGCCACGTCGAAAAGCTTTCCAAGACGCTCATCTTCATGCCGATGGCGATTTCCCTCGTGGGCGCGGGTGTCATCTTCAAGTTCATGTACGCATACCGGCCTGACGGAGCCGAGCAGATTGGCCTCTTGAACGCAATCATCGTCCACTTGGGCGGAAAGCCGCAGAACTGGCTCGGAAGCGCGCCGCTCAACAACCTCTTCTTGATAGCGATTTTCGTCTGGCTGCAGACCGGATTCGCCATGGTCGTGCTTTCGGCCGCGCTCAAATCCGTGCCGGAGGAGATGCTTGAGGCCGCCAGAATCGACGGTGCGGGCGAGTTCAGAATCATCTTCAGCATCATCATCCCGAACATAAAGAGCTCGATAATCAGCGTTTCCACGACGATTCTTCTTGCCGCCTTGAAGTGCTTCGACATCGTGTTCTCGATGACGAACGGACTTTACGGAACTGAAGTCCTGGCTTCCCAGCAGTACAAACAGATGTTCAAGTTCCTGCACTACGGACGAGGCTCGGCGATTGCGATTTTGATTCTCGTGGCCGTTAGCCCTGTGATTTTCTACAACCTCAAAGAGTTCAAGAGAAAGGAGGCATTCTAATGAAAGACAGAAAAAAGGTAACGACCGGTTCAACATTCGTGACGGTCATCCTGCTGCTTTTTTGCATAATCTGGATTCTTCCGACGCTCGGCATCTTCGTGACTTCGTTCAGGAACGCCGACGCCGCTTCCTCCACGGGCTGGTGGACCGCCCTCAAGTCGCTCAAGGATTTCACGCTCGACAACTACGACCAGGTGCTTTTCGGCCAGAGGTTCAGCGTCGGAAGCGCGGAGGGCACGAAGGTCGTCAGGAGCGCGACAATGGCGAGCGCGTTCCTTTCGAGCATCGCCGTGACTCTTCCATCGGTCATAATCCCGATTTTCATCGCCGCCGCGGCCGCATACGGGTTCGCCTGGCTCAAGTTCAAGGGAAAGAGCGTCCTCTTCGCATTGATAATCGCGCTTCTTGTCGTGCCTCTTCAAATCGCGCTCATCCCGATTCTGAAGGACTACCAGAACCTTGGCCTGAACGGAACCTACATGGGAATGTGGCTTGCGCACACGGGCTTCGGACTTCCGCTCGCGACGTACATGATGTTCAACTACATCTCGAATTTGGACAGGAGCATCCTTGAGTCCGCTTTCATTGACGGAGCGAGCCATTTCGCGACCTTCACGCGCATCATCGTTCCGTTGAGCGTGCCGGTCATCGCCTCGTTCGCGATTTTCCAGTTCATCTGGGTCTGGAACGACATGCTCGTTTCCCTGGTCTTCCTGAGCGGTGCCGGGCAGAAGGCGGAGGTCGTGACCGTGCGTTTGATGAACATGGCGGGAACGAGGGGCACCGACTGGCATCTCCTCACCGCTGGCGCGTTCGTCTCGATGGTTCTGCCGCTCGGAGTGTTCCTCGGATTGCAGAAATTCTTCGTGAGGGGCTTGCTCGCGGGTTCCGTCAAAGGTTGATTTTAGGGGATTCTTGAAAGGATTGTGTCATGGACAAATTTGAAGTTTACGAAATTCGGTTGAGAGAGAATATGTCGGCTTTGACTTCCGCGCTTTACGAGCTTTATGGAAGCAGATGGGATTTCTATCTGCTTCTCGAAAAGCTTGAGAAACTCATGCGCTCTTCGTATTCGTCCCGCTCCGAAAATCTCAGGCAGGCCGATTCCGATTTTGAGGAGTGTGGAAGCAAGTGGTATCTGGATTCCAGGACTGTGGGAATGATGCTCTATGTGGACCTCTTCTCAGACGATTTGAAATCCCTTGTCGGCAAGGTCGGCTACTTCAAAAGTCTGGGGGTGAACTATGTCCACCTCATGCCGCTCTTCGACTGCCCGAAAAAGGAGAACGACGGCGGCTACGCAATCTCAAGCTACAGGAAGGTGAAGCCCTCCCTCGGAAAGATGGACGACCTCAAGCGGGTTTCCGAGGTCTTCCGGGAGAACGGAATCCACCTCGTCCTCGATTTCGTCTTCAACCACACGAGCGACGAGCACGAATGGGCTGTTAAGGCGAGGAAGGGAATAGCCCCATACACCGACTTCTACTACATGTACGCCGACAAAAAGGAAGTTGACGAGTGGAATTCGACTTTGCGCGAGATTTTCCCGACCGTGAGGCGCGGTTCCTTCACTTATCTTGAGGACATCGGAAAATGGGTCTGGACGACGTTCAACTCTTTCCAGTGGGACTTGAACTATTCGAATCCCGGCGTCTTCCTCGCCATGTGCGGAGAAATGCTCTCTCTTGCGAACCTCGGCGTGGACGTGCTCAGGCTCGACGCTCTTGCTTTCGTCTGGAAGGAGAAGGGCACGGTCTGCGAGAGCCTTCCGAAAGCGCACAGGCTAATCGAGGCGTTCAATCTCGTCTCAAAAATCGTCTGCCCATCACTCACTTTCAAGAGCGAGGCCATCGTGCATCCTGACGAAGTGGTGAAGTACATCAAAAACGAGGAGTGCGCCTTGAGCTACAATCCTTTGCAGATGGCCCTGTTCTGGTCGACTTTGGCCACGAGGGACACGAGGCTCCTCACTTTGTCGCTGAAGAAACGCTGGAAGATTCCCGAAGGCTGCGCGTGGGTGAACTACATCCGCTGCCACGACGACATCGGCTGGACTTTCAGCGACGAGGACGCGTCATCTCTCGGCATAAACGGATTCGAGCACAGGCGGTTCTTGAACAAATTCTTCACTTCCCAGTTCGGCGGCAGCTTCGCGAAGGGCGAGCCGTTCCAGTTGAATCCAAGCACGGGCGACTGCAGAATCTGCGGAACCATGGCGAGCCTTGCCGGTCTTGAGCAGGCTCTGGATTCTGGAAATCCGCTTTTCCTTTCGATGGCGATGGGCAGGATGAAGATGATGTACAGCGTGCTCTTCGCCTTGCCCGGCCTTCCGCTTCTTTATTCCGGCGACGAGATGGCGCTTTTGAACGACTACTCGTACAGGAAGTCGAAGTCCAAGTCCTCCGATTCAAGGTGGGTGCACAGAATCAAAATCGACTGGGACAAGAAACTTCTGGACTGCCAGAACGATTTCTCTTCCCATGTCAGAAAATTGATTGACAAGCGCGGAAGAGAGCCGATGCTCGGCGGAAGCGACATCTTCTTCTACGACGTGCAGAATCCTCGCGTTTTCGCTTTCAGGCGGGGGACAATCCATTTGGTCGCGAATTTTTCGGAATCGGACGCGGATTTCTGGATAGACGCCTGGTCTCCGGACAGCACCGACATCCTGAGCGGAAGGACGTTCAACAACCACGAAGCTCAGAAACTGGGGCCTTACGAAGTCAGATGGCTCAAAGAAAACATTAGGGGGTAGGGGATGATGAACAAAAAATACGATGTGGTCGCGCTTGGCGAGGTTTTGATAGATTTCACTTTTTCGGGACGCAACTCCGACGGAAAGAAGGTGTTCGAGGAGAATCCGGGGGGCGCGCCCGCAAACTGCGTGGGCGCTCTCTGCAAACTCGGCGGAAGGGGCGCGCTGATTGCCATGACGGGCGACGACTCTTTCGGCGACGACATTCGGAAGAGCCTTTCGGAAATCAACGTGGACGTGAGCCAAATCCAGCACTGCGACTACCAGCACACGACGTTGGCGTTCGTTATGCTCGACGACGACGGGGAGAGGCATTTCTCGTTCTACAGGAATCCGGGAGCCGACACCCAGATTGATTTTGACCGAATCGACAAGAGCTACCTCGATGGGGCGAAAATACTTCATGTGGGGTCGCTTTCCCTTGTCGAGGAAAAATCCCGCGAGTCCACCATGAAGTCGATTGTTGCGGTGAAGGAAGCAAACGGGCTTGTGAGCTACGACCCCAACTGGCGTGCTCCATTGTGGAAAAGCAAGGCCGTGGGAGTCGAATTCATAAAGAGCATCTTCCCCCTGACCGACATCGTGAAAATCTCCGACGAGGAATACGAGCTTCTTTTCGGCGATTTGCCTTTTGAGAAGGGCTTTCGGGAACTTCATGAAAAGGGGGTGAGCCTTGTCCTCGTCACCATGGGCGAAAATGGCGTGATGTACTCGTTCAGTTCGATGAATTTGGAAAAAAGCTTCTCCGGCACTGTCCCCGGAAAGAAAGTCCACGCGGTCGACACCACGGGAGCTGGAGACAGTTTCACCGGCGGTCTCCTCTACAAGCTGACCCGCAAGGAAAATCCCCTTGATTTGGAAAAAGATGAGCTTGAGGACTATCTCCGTTTCGCCAACTCTGTCGCGGCCTTCTGCGTCACCAAAAAAGGCGCGATTCCAGCCCTCCCTTCAATGGAAGACATACGGGACGACATAAAAGACCCCGCCATTGATTCTTAAGACTGTTCAACCTTCACTTTGCAAAAAAAATCACTGCATAAAAACTTCAACGCATAAAAAAATCCCCGTCCAAACTTTCGCCCGGACGGGGATTTTTGCTACAAGCCCACTAGCGCAGGCTCATGCATCTGCCTTATTTTGAAAGGCGGGCTTCCAAGTCATCGAGGATGGCTGAGAGCTCTTTTGGAAGGTGAGAGCCGAACTTTGGATAGTGGTTCTCGCGGATGTCCTTGACTTCCTTCTTCCATCCCTCGACATCGACCTTGAGAATCTCAGGCAATGTCTTCTTGTAGTAGTCGGCCAAGCCGTCTGTGTTGATGGCTCCCTCTTTCGGCATGAATCCGATTGGAGTGTCGACGTAGTTGTCCTTTCCGTCGCAGCGGTCGAAGATCCAAGCGAGAACGCGTGAGTTGTCGCCGTATCCTGGCCACATGAATCCGCCTGGAAGGTCCTTGTTGTTCTCGTCCTTGCGGAACCAGTTGACGTAGAAGATTTTCGGCAAGAGGTCCTTGTTCTTCGCAGCGTTTCCGACGTTGATCCAGTGCTGGAAGTAGTCGCCCATGTTGTATCCGCAGAATGGGAGGATAGCGAATGGGTCGCGGCGGATTTTGCCGACTTCGTCAGCGTTGATTGTAGAAGCGGCTGTAATTTCCGAACCGACGATAGAGCCGAGGAACACACCATGCTCCCAAGAGCGTGACTGGTGCACGAGAGGAACTGTTGACGGACGGCGTCCACCGAAGAGGATTGCGCTGATAGGCACACCTTTTGGATCTTCCCACTCTTTCGCGATACATGGACACTGGTTTGCAGGAGCTGTGAAGCGTGCGTTCGGATGAGCCATTTCCTCGCCCTTTGGTGCTTTGTCCTTTGGAAGAGCGTCGCGTGTCTTGCCTTTCCAGTCGACGAGCTTACCAGTTGCAGTGTATCCAATTCCTTCCCACCAAACATCTCCGTCCTCTGTGAGGGCGCAGTTCGTGAAGATTGTGTTCTTTGAAGCAGAAACGAGAGCGTTCTTGTTAGACTCAGCAGATGTTCCCGGTGCAACACCGAAGAATCCAGCTTCTGGGTTGATAGCGTACAAGCGTCCATCTTCGCCGTACTTCATCCAAGCGATGTCGTCGCCGATTGTCTCGACCTTCCAGCCTGGGATTGTCGGGATGAGCATTGCGAGGTTCGTCTTTCCACAAGCACTTGGGAACGCACCTGTGACGTACTTGACTTCGCCCTGTGGGTTTGTGAGCTTGAGGATGAGCATGTGCTCAGCGAGCCAGCCCTCTTCGTGTGCGATGACAGAAGCGATGCGGAGAGCGAAGCACTTCTTTCCGAGAAGGGCGTTTCCGCCGTATCCAGAACCGTAAGACCAAACGAGGTGCTCCTCTGGGAACTGAGAGATGTACTTCTGCTCGACTGGAGCGCAAGCCCAAACTCCGTTGTCCTTCTCGCCGTTGTTGAGCGGCTTTCCGACAGAGTGGAGACATGGAACGAAATCATCTCCGAGGTACTGCCAGACTTTCTCGCCGGCGCGTGTCATGATGTCCATGTTGAGGACGACGTACTCAGAGTCTGTGAGCTCGATACCGCACTTTGAGATTGGTGAGCCGAGAGGTCCCATGCAGAACGGGATGACGTACATCGTGCGTCCGTGCATACAGCCCTTGTACAAGCCCTTCATCGTGGCCTTCAACTCAACTGGGTCGATCCAGTTGTTTGTCGGACCCGCATCTTCCTGCTTCTTTGAAGAGATGAATGTTCTTTTCTCGACGCGAGCGACGTCTGAAGGATCTGATCTGAACAAGAAACTGTGTGGCTTCTTTGCCAATGGAGTGGCGAGACCAGCGTCCACGCATTTCTGTACGAGTCTGTCGTACTCCTCTGCTGAACCGTCGCAAACAACAACGTTGTCTGGTTCGCACATCTTAACGCATTCTTCAACCCATGCCCTGATTTTGGCATTGCTGATTTCTGCAACTGTTTTGATAGCCATCAATATGCTCCTTAAAAAAAGATTTGAGTGAAATTATATTCGGTTTTTGGGGTAAATACAATGAAATCGGCTGTCAAGTTTTTCGGGATTTGGTCGATTAGGGGAGGGGGCGAAAACTGTAAAAACTTCTCGCCAATCTCCCCACTTGAATGCCTTTTTCATGTAAACTAAACCATAAACTTCCCATGAAAAAATATCTTTTTGTGTTCATCGCTTTTTTTTCCTCGTTTTTGGCTTTCCCAAAGAGTTTTGACTGGGATTTTCAGCTTGGATTGGGGCTTGGGGCGACTTTTTCGCGGACGCGTTTTTCCGTGGCGGATGACTTTGGCTGTGGCGATGCGGAAGCGGGCGGAGCTTCGCTTGATTTCTTGAATTTTGATTTCAGGATTTGGGAGAAAAAAAGCTCGCTTTCGTTCATGGCCCATTTGGAATTCGGCCTTTATCCAAGCCCGCATTTTGAGATTGGCGGCGTTGATTTGGAGTCAAAACTTTCAGATTCCGCCCTTTCAAGGTTTTCCGCCCTTTTTGGAGTCGGCTATGACTTTGCTCTCGGTGAAAAATTCAATATCGTCGCAAGCGGTGTTCTTGGCCTGCAGCGTCTTGATTTTGAAGGTGACTTCAAGCGTGGAGCTGAAGAGACTTTTGAATTTTCTTCCTGTGAATTCGCTTTGGGCGCCGACGTTTTTGCCCATTGCGCCCTTGGCGGTCGTTGGGGGCTTTTTGCCGCCGTTACGGCCACGGTCTGCCTTGGCGGAACGAGCAAGGTGGAATCCAATGAAAGCTCCACCAAGCCCGGCTCGTTTTTCGTTTCGCCGAGGCTTGGTGTCGCTTTCAGGTTTTAGGAAGAGACGGTCAGTATGCGGTCGCGTCCTCGTGCGTCTCCACGATGTAGTCGCGCCATTTCTTTGCCCATTCCATCACGCTTTCACCGAATGAGACGGTGCCGTCTTCGTTCTTCACAAGCTCGATTGGAATTGAAAGCGCGTCTTCGTTGTAGCGGAGGTTCGCGGTCACCGAGTAGATGTCGGCGTCGGCCGGTATGACGACGTTCTCCGCCGTGAATTTGCTGTTCTCGTCGAACGTTATCTCGGTCAATCCTGTGCTGTACATTTCGTTTTCCGTACGGGATGTGCCCTGTATCCGATATGTGTACTCGTCGTTTCGCTTGTAGACCGTGAACATGATGCCGGCGTTTGTGTTGGTCTCTTTGTACACGGCTCCGAGGTATATGTAGGTTCTTATCCAGTTTCCGTCCTTGTCCCACTCGTTTACGATTCTCGTTGACGGGATTATCTTTCCTCCTGTCATGTACATGCAGTCCTGAACTGCGCTCGTGAAATGCCGGGTTTTCCCGCTTTTCTCCTCGAATTTCCACACTTCGAACTCATAGCTGGCGTCTTTGCTCTTGTCGTATTTGCATATTGTGTAGTCGCCAATCCGTGTGTTCCTGATTGTCCAAAGCGTGTCTGTGGAGAAATCCTTGAGCAAGTCGAAAAGTGTCTTTTCGCCTTCGAACGTCTCGTTCAGGGTGCTTCTCCATGCAATGTTGCAGTTTCCCAACCGCTCTTTGTCTTCTCCGAGAACTATGAAGAAGTCTTTGTACGCCACGCTGTCGTCTGTCGTGTCGCTTCTCTCCGAAAAATAGTCGCTTTCGCTTTCGCCTTCAAGCAAGTCCGCAGTGAGGAAGGTGTATGCGCTTTCGTATTCGGCTTTCCCCTCAGTCGGAACCACCGCCTCTCCCTTCTTCCTCATGAGAATGATGTTCTTCTCTCCGAAAGACTCCGCGGCGTGCTTCTTGGCTTCCGTGACGGAAACTGTCTCCAGAAGTTTTTCGATGTCGCTTTCAAGATTCTGCTCGTTTTCGTCCGTGTTTGTGGCTGAATCCACCGTGTTGTTCACGACGTAGTATGCGGAACCTGCGAACGTGATTTTGTTTCCGACAGTGTAGTCGATGGTGGCTTCTGGCTGTGCTTCTGGCTCCGCCTCGTTTTCCGCTGGGTCGTCTCCGCAGCTTGCGAGTGCGAAAAACGCTGGCAAGAGCAATAAAAGTGAAAGTTTCTTCATAAGCTTGTTCTCCTTTTGTTTTGGATTTTGAGAGGAGTATAGCAAGGCCAGTGTGTCATTACGTGACAGGGTGGAAAAATATTTGGATTTTTTTAAGGAAGGGATGGGAAGAATGAGAAAAGCCGTCAAATTGTTGTTTGGCGGCTTTTTTGTGGGCTGTTCTAGAGCTTGAATCTGTCGATTTGGTTTCCGATTCTGTAAATCGAGCCGTTTATCGATGTCGATATGTTCAAAAGGGAATCGTCGTCCTCTTCCATTCGCTTTATGTTGCCCGTCATTCTTTCAACCTGCTTCTTCACCGAATCAGACGAGTTCCTGAGGCTTTCGATGTCCCCGATGATTCCGCTCTTGGACTCGTCCACACCGTCCGAAGCCTCGCGGACCTGCTCTGTCGCCTCGTTCATGAATCCGAGCGCGTTGCCTATCTGCTTGGAGCCTTCCGACTGCTCGTCCATCGCGAGTTTTATCTGCCTGACGAGGTTTCCGGTGCCCCTGAGTTTTTCGACAACCGACGAGAAAGACGCGTCCGACTTTGCCGAAGAATCCACGACGTTGGAAATCGAGTCGAGGATGCCCTTGAGCTGCGCGGAAATCTTTTTTGACTCCGCCGATGAATTTTCCGAGAGCTTCCTGATTTCGTCAGCGACAACGGCGAATCCCTTTCCGGCATCGCCAGCGTGCGCGGCTTCGATTGCGGCGTTCATGGCGAGTAGGTTCGTCTCTCCAGCGATTGACGATATGACCTTGTTCGCCTCGTTGAGCATTCTCGACTGCTCTTCGATGTTTGTGATTTTCTCGCTCACGTCGTGCTGCTGCTCGATTCCCTTCGCGACGTCCTCCTGCAGCCGCTCGAATTCCTCGACCATCTTCTCGACCGACGACGACACCGAATTGATGTTCCCTATCATCTCCGTGACCGCCGCCGACGCCTGCTCGATTCCGTCTTTCTGTTTGTCGAGTTCCTTTCTGAGTTTCTCCACCGCGCCGGATATCTCGTCCACTGATTCGACCGAGCTTCCGACCTTCTCGTGCTGCGTCCTTATCTCTCTGTTCACGTCGTCTATCGAGTCCACCATCTCCGAAAGAAACGTCGCGTTGTCCTGCACCATGGAGGCGAGGCGGTTCCCGTATGAGTTCAAATCTGACTTCGAATTCTTCAGTTCCGAGATGAGTGTGTGCATCTTCTCCGTGAACGAGTTGAATCCCAGCGCGAGCATTCCGATTTCGTCCTTCGTTTTGACTGTGAGCCTCCTCGACAAGTCAGCCTCGCCAGAAGCGATGTCGGCGATTGCGTTCTTGACGTTCGAGAGCGGCTTCATGGCGAGCGTGACGACCGCGAATGCGACCACGGCCGCCGCCACGAGCGCGATTGCCGCGATGAGGACCATCGTCCGGAGCAGAATGCCGATTCCGCTGTAGAAGTCGCTGTATGGGGCCTTGACCACGACCGACCAGTCGCATTCCGGTACGGGTTGGAACGCGACCGAGTACTTCATCTTGTCGATTTCGTCGTAGTAGACCGTCGCGAGCGACTGGCCGCTCTGAATCATCTCGATTATTGGCTTGAAATTCTCGCTTGCCTCGTCTGTTATCGCTTTTCCGTCTTTTATGAGCTGGGTGTCGGCGTGCGCGACGAATTTTCCGGTCTTGCGGTTTATGACGAACGGATGCGAGTCCCTGCCCACCGTGATTCCCTCCACCTTGCGGCAAAGTTCAAGACTGTCGAGGACCGAGACCACCTCCGCAATCTGCCTTCCGCTCCTGTCGCGGACGGGGAGTGCGTAGAACGTGGAGACGTTGCCGTTCACCGGGCTCCAGTTCGGGTCCATTATGGCAGGCACACCCGTCATGGATTTCGCTAGGTATTCGCGTGTGTGGAGGTCGCTCCATTTCTCCGTGGTCGTCCAGCCGATTCCCTGCGCGTTGTATATCGCCATTCCGTAGTACTGCTTGGAGCCGCCTGTCGCGCTGTTTATGAGGAGCCACTTGTCGTGCATGTCCGCGTCCGGGTCCTTTATCATGTTGAGGTTCGACAATCCTTCGAGCATCTTGAACTCGCGGGAATTGACGCTGAATATCTCAGCCGCCGTCGCCCTGGCGAGATTCGTGTTGCCGACCTCCACGGCCTCGTTCAGCTCCTCCGATGATTTCCTGTATGAGAATACAGTTATCGACGCGCTCGCGAGGAACATGACAGCCATGAGGGCCGAGTTTATCTTGCCTTTCAATCCAAACATTTTTAACTCTCCGTTGTACTTTTTTGTTTTGTGGTTTTAGTTTTTCCTGGCCGCGAACGCAGCCTTCAGAGCCGTCATGTTCTTTTTCATGACGAGACTGTAAATCTCTTTGTTCAAAAGATTTTCCTTGTCCTTTTCTAAATCGGGTGTTCCGTCGGGTTTTATGAACATGAATATGAACAAATTTTCTTCGTTGCTCTTCCGCTTCATTATGAGAACCGCGTCGCTTTTTATCGAGAATCCGTCGAATTTCAAGTCCGCGTCCCTGATTTTCTCGAATATGTCGAATTTTTCGCTTGTGGGGCCGATGTCGCAAAGGAAGTGCGTCACGTTGATGTCCATCAGCCTCGCAGAGAAGTCCTTTCCGCCGTGCGAGAATCTTACGGAACTTCCACTTTTGCATGCTGCCCTGACGAGATTGCGCCTTCCGCGCGCTCCGATTTTGAGCAGGGTTTCTTTTATGAGCCTCTTGTTCTCTTCCTTGTCGGCACCCAACGGAATTGCCCCCGCCGAAAGTTTCCCCATTCTCTCAAGCTGACTCTTCGCTTCCTCGTCGCCCGCACCGCTTCGTCCCCTTCCGTACATGATTCCGACCATCATGCCTTGCCTTTTGTTGACGGTTTTCAGAAACGATTCCCAGTCCATGCCTGCGATTTTCGAATCGATATTGAATATGAGGATTGATTCGGGAAACATCTTCATGATTTCCTCGACCTTCGCCGTCATCGGACAGGATGTGTCGTCGTTGACAATGTACGTCTCAAGTCCGCTCGCCATGAATTCCTCAAGGAATTCCTCCGGTACCGAGTCCTTTTCTGGTGAAATGAAGAATGTCTTCCTTCCGAACAGTTCGATGTCTGATTTTTTGCCCATGCAATACAGTGTAATCCGCTATATGCAAAAAAGCGAATTTTTCCGTTATTTCTGGTATTCTTCCATCAGCTTTTTGAGGTACTCGCGGTCTGAAATCGCTTTGTCGAGTTCGTCATTTTTGCCGGCAGAGCGGAGCTTCGCAAAAAGGGAAAGAATCTTGTCCGTGGCAGTTTTTTCGCCTTCGATTCTGCCTTCAACTCTACCTTCTGTTTTTATAGCCTGAATTACGTCGCACATTTTTACGCCTCCCGTTTTTTTCCTGGCTTCGGTTAAAATCTCTTCCTGAATGTCGTGGAACGAATTGTCTCCGAACATCACTCGGAAGAGTTCCAATTGTACATCGAGAATGGCTGCGCGTCGGTGAGGGAATCCTCGGCGGTGAGTTTTTGCGCTTGGATGTGGGCTTCATACAAAATTGCATTTTCGCGGTATAATGTAAGCAGATGAAATATCAGGAGGATTTTATGCTTGCGACTGCGAAAGGACATTACAACGGTTCCCGCATTGTTTTTGATACGCCTGTTGATTTTCAGCAGGGGCAGGAAGTCGTTGTGACATATATGGTAATCCCCCAGTCCATGGAAGAAATGGAAAGCAATGATTCCCTTGTGGATTCTCTTGTGGGGGCTATCCCGAATACTGGGAAAACCCTTGCAGAATACCGCTCGGAGAGGTTGAAGAAATATGCAAGTGCTGATTGACACAAATGTTGTCCTCGATGTGCTTCTAAAACGATTTCCATTCGTTCAAGATGCTGTTGAAGTATTGAAAGTACCTGAAACGGTTGCTCAGAAATTTGTTTCGGCATCTGCAATTACGGACATTTACTACATCGCATATCGAGAGATTCGTGACAAACAGAATGTGAAAAATTTGATAAAAACATTGCTGAAAGTTGTCCATGTCGCCGAAGTTTCTGAATCAGACATTCTTTCCGCTCTTGATTCTGATTGGACAGATTTTGAGGACTCCGTTCAGAACTCAGTTGCCGAATCTCACGAATACGATGCAATAATAACAAGAAACAAAGGCGACTATAAAAAATCGAGCATAAAGGTGTTTTCCCCAAACGAATTTATTGAAGAAATCGAGGGAAACAAATAAAAGGGCTGTCAAGAAAACAACTGAAATTATGTGCTACTAAAAAACAGCTCATTCCCCCAGCAGTTCCATAAAATCCTCGGCGGTGAGTTTTTCCGCCGAAAGTCCGTCGAAAATGCTCTTTGCGATTTCGCTTTTCTTTTGCTGGAGGGAAAGGACTTTCTCTTCGATTGTGTTTTTTGTAATGAGCCGGTAGATGAAGACGTTGCTCTTCTGCCCGATTCGGTAGATTCTGTCGGCGGCCTGGCTTTCGCTTGCGGGATTCCACCACGGGTCGTAGATGAACATGTAGTGGCACGAGACGAGGTTCAATCCCACGCCGCCGGCTTTCAGGCTGATGAGGAAAACGCCCTCGGAAGATTTTTCGAATTCGTCCACCAAGTCCTGCCTGCCGTTCGTCGCGCCGTCCAAATAGAACGTTTTGATTTTTTCTGTTTCAAGCCAGTCCTTTATGATTTTCAGCATCGAAGTGAACTGCGAGAAGATGATGACCTTTTCTTTTTGTTCGACTAGAGCCTGCACCTTGATTTTGAGAACGTCGAATTTCGCGGAGGATTCAAGCTTGATTGGGAGCGTGCCTTTTGGAAGCAGCGATGGATGGCAGCAGAACTGGCGGAGCTTTGTGAGGCTTTCGAGGATGAGCGCGCTCGCCATGAATGCGGAATTCCCGGACGCTCCAGAAATTTCGTCGACGATTCTTGAATGGAGGGCGTCGTAGCAGGAGGCCGTCTCGTCGTCCATTCTGCAGAAGATGACTTCTTCCGTTTTCTCTGGCAAATCCTTGAGAACGTCCTTCTTTTTCCGCTGCAGCATGAAAGGCACGATTGCCTTTTTTATTCTGTCGAAGTCCTTTTCCTCAACCGCCCTCGTGAAAAATGCCCTCTTTGAAAAAATCTTCGGGTTCAAAAGGCGCATGACCGACCACAATTCAAGCACGTTGTTCTCGAATGGAGTGCCGGAGAGGGCCATCTTGAAATCCGCATTGAGCTTGAAAGCCGCCTCGTACATCTTGGACTTGTAGTTCTTGATTGTCTGCACTTCGTCGAAGACCACGACCGAGAATTTCTTTTTGGAGAGAAAATCGATGTCGAGCATGGTCGTGGCGTATGTCGAAAGAACGATGTCGTAATTCTCGAAGTCCTGATTTTCTTTTCTGTCAGCTCCGTGATAAATCAGCACTTTCAGAGCGGGCGCGAATTTTTCGACCTCGTTCCGCCAGTTTTCCAGGAGCGACTTTGGGACGACGGCGAAGGCGCACGTTTTCCGCTTTGTCTGCGCCAAGAAAGTGATTGCCTGCAAGGTTTTTCCGAGTCCCATGTCGTCGGCAAGGAGCGCGCCGAATCCGTTCGATTTGAGCCGTTCGAGGAAATTCACGCCGTCGACTTGGTACGGGCGCAGGATTCTCTTCTGCTCTTCGGTCAATTCGATTGGCGTTTTCTTTTTGAAGATGTTCTCGAAATTGGCGATGTCCGCTTTTTCAATCTCGGAATTCAATTCCAATGCCGAAAGCAAATCGTCTTTTTTTATTATCAGGTTTCCGTCTTTTATTTTTATCGAATCCTTGTGCTTTTCCAACGTCTCCGGGACAAGGTATTTCTCCCCGTCGAATTCAAAAAATCGGCTGTGCAGGTTGATTTTCTCGTATACGCTGGAAGAAAGCGGCGTTCCCTCGTGCGAAAGAGCGACATCGAACCAGTCGATTCCGTAGGAGACGTTGAGCGAGAATGACTTTGACGACTTTACAGCCTTGTTCTTCGTGTCGAAGAGGGCGATTCCCTTTTCAAGAATCTTCTCCGCCACCGCCAGAAACGAGTCTTTTCCTTTAATTGAATATATTGAAGTTTTCCCTCTTTCCTCACGAATCCCAGCGTTGAAAGCGTTTCGAGAATCCTGTTTTCCTCGCCCTTGTTCCGAAGATACTTGCCAGTGGAGTCCAGCACGACCTCGTCCGCCGAAAAAGCGTCCACCGCCATGTTCCCGTAGCGGAAGCGGAGAGCGCACTTGGGGGAGGCTGTGTCGGTGAGGAGGTAGAGTTCGGGGGTAGGAACTATTACTTGAAGTACATTTTGAATATCTGTTTGGATGTCGTTTTTCTGTTCTGGTGAATATTGAATCGTGAGGGTGGTTCCTACTCTTGAAATCGAAAAATCAGCGGCTATTGCGAACTGAATTTTCTGGATTGGAAAATAACCAAATCTACATGAGTTTCTTTTCTTTACTTTCTCAAGAAAAAAGCATCTTCCATTTTCAAACAATTGACTTGTCTCTAAAAAAGTATTGTCTGCTAATGAAAAGTAACGCCTCTGTAATTCAACCGTGGATGATTCCGATAGTATTTGCTTTATTCTTTGAAGTTCTGTTGGTTTAAAATTATTATATGATTCAGAATTCTGAATATCTGCATTTTTCAACGATGACGACAATACTCCTGTCTTTAG
>CAMHLH010000005.1 GCA_946185925.1 uncultured Treponema sp. | reverse complement strand
CTTGACGCAGGGTTTCGAGTAGAATGAGAAAGCTTCTTCTATTAAAAGTTCCTTTGTTGTCATAAAAAAAGTTACCGTCCGTTCGGTAACTAATCTATCGAACAAACGGTAACTTCGTCAATGGAAAATGATGTTATCAAGAATAAAACTGATTAAAGGACATTTTGAAAAATTCGATAGCTTTCCGAGGTGCCTAAAGTCCGGCTCTTTCCCTGAACTCCTCAAGGTTTTCGCATTTGAGGGTTTCCGCTGTCTTGAATTCCGCCTCCGCCGCGTCCTTGTCGCCGGACAGCGCGTACGCCACCGCCAGATTCGCGTGAATCACCGCTATTTTCGGTTCGAGTTCCGCGGCCCTCTTCAGGTTCTCCACGGCCTCGTCGAATTTCTCCTCCGCTATCTTGACGGCACCAAGGCTCGCGTAGGCTTCCCCCTTGTCTGGATTGAGCGTTATTGCGCGCTTGTAGGCGGCCTCGGCCTTTTCGTTGTCGCCGACTTCCCTGTAGTTGCGGCCGAGCTGGACGAGCATCCTGTAGTCCTCTTTCTTTTCCAAAAGCTTCTCCAGATAGGCGTTCGCCTCGTCGAATTCGCCCTCGGCCATGTAGATGTTGGCTATGAAGTTGTGGATTGTCTCTTCCGAGTAGTTTGTGTCCTCGTCCAAAGCCTGCTTGAAAAGCTTGATTGACTGTTCGTAATCCTGTCTCTGGTAGGCCTCCATCGCCTGCCTGATTGTGACATCCCCCTGTTTCGCGCATGAGAGAATAAACGCCGAAAAGATGATTGAAACCGCTGTTGAAAGAATGAATGTTGTACTTTTACGAAGAATGTTTTTCATATTCAGAATTAAACATCAAATCGTAAATAAAGCAAATCAATTTTCAATGGACTTTTGAAAATTACTAAATTATACTTGAAATCTATGATAAACATTCTTCCAATTGCGAGTGGAAAGGGCGGTGTGGGAAAAAGCAACACGGCTGTGAATCTCGCGATAATTCTTGCTAAAAAAGGAAAACGCGTCGTCCTCATTGATTTGGATTTCGGAGGAGCGAATTTGCACACCCTGCTTGGACTGAAAAACAACCATGCGGGATTGGGGAATTTTATCTACAAGCAGACCAGCGATTTTGCAGAATTGCTGCAGGACACCCAAATCGAGAACTTGAAATTCGTGGCTGGCGACTGCCTTTATCCGGGGACTGCGAACATCGACACTTTGACCAAGCAAAAAATCATCAGGCGCGTGACGGAATTGGATTTCGACTACGCGGTTCTGGATTTGGGAGCCGGAACGACCTACAACACGCTGGATTTCTATCTTCTGACATACAATTCGATTCTTGTGACGACCCCGGAGCTGACTTCGATTTTGAACGCGTATTCGTTCTTGAAGGCGGCTTCGTTCAGGTTTTTCATGAGGCAGTTCAAGGCCAGCAGCGCTGAACGGAAATTCCTGAACGACTATCTGCGCGAGAGCGAATCTGGAACGGAGGCTTCGTTCTTGGACATGATTTCCAAGACCAGCATGAAATTCGGCGAGTCGACTGCCAAGCCGATTGAGGAACTGAAAAAATATCGTCCTCAAGTGATTCTGAATCAGGGACAAACTACCGATGATTTAGAGATGGCAAAAAGGCTTCGCTCGCTCGTCATGAAAAAACTCGGAATAACGATGGATTTTGTCGGTTTCGTTCCGAAGGACGAGAGGATAGGATATGCGGTCGCGACCAGAACTCCGATGGTTCTTTCCAATCCCGACAGCGAGTATGTGCAGTCTCTGGAAAAATCGGTGGAGAGAATAATGGAGCACACTTATTCTTACAACGAGATGCACGAATTCAGCGAGCCTGTTGGCGGTGGGGCGGAGGAATCCGGAGAAGTGCTCGAAAACAGCGATTTGGACGTGCTTTCGTCGGAATTTTCAACGGAAGAGACGGATTATTAAGAAACTGATAATTTTGGGAAATAAAGGCTATTTAAGGGAGTAACTTATGGAAATCAGCGAAACAATTTCACAGATAAACGAAATCAGCAACAAGTCAGAGCAGATTTTCCTTCAGTTGGGGAATCTTTTCCCATCGCTTTTGAATCGTGATGGTGGAACTTCGCTCCAGACGCTGGGAAAAATGTTCAATTCTCTCAGCAACAGTGACAGCGCATCGAAGGACAAAGAGAAGGTTCTCTTTTCTGATTATGGTGCCAAGTACGATCCTCTGTTCAAGCAGCTCAACGAAAAAATCGACGATTTGAAGCTCCTCGACAAGATGATTGCGGAAATCAAAGAGGATTCCGAGCAGATGGAACTCATCGCCTTGAACGCGATGGTCATTTCGATAAAGTCGGGTGAGAAGGGACAGGCGTTCTCAAGAATCACGGAGAACCTGCAGCGTCTTTCAAACGACATGAATCTTTTCGCCGGAGAGTTGAGCGATGAGGAATCGCAACTTCTCGCCCACATCAACACTCTCAAGGAAATCTTCTCTGGAATACTTGAAGCCCAGAAAAAGCTTTCGGAGAAGGGTGCCGAGGGAACTTCCGACGTGAGAAGCCTCATCTCGGCGGTCTCGTCTCCAATCGAGAGCATGGAGATGGCCATCAATTCCATTTATCCTCCGATTCAGAAGGCGATGGAAGGTCTCCAGCTCCAGGACATGATTCGGCAGGCTTTGGGTCATGTGCAGTCTTGTGTGCAGGAGCTTGGCCGCTCTTCAAGGCCGATGCCTGGAACGGAAGAGGAGCTTGACTATGTGAGCTTCAACATCGCTCTCTACCAGCTCTGCGAGGAAGTCTTGAAGGACATCGAGGGCTACATCGAGAACAGCGTTTCTGTTTTCGACAAGAACTGGGCGAAGGTCGCCGACACGCTCGATTCTGTCGAAAACTCAAGAATCGACTTCGAGAGCAGGTTCATCAGCAATTCCGCCGGAAGCGACAACATCGAAAGACGTTTGAACACGATAATCGAGAACTTCCATTCGATGATGGGAGAATTCAACACCTACCATCTCGTCCAGAAGGACCTTCTCCACACTTGCCAGAACATCACGGAGCGCGCCCGCATCATCTACGCAGTGTTCGACAACCTGCGCCCGGTCATGAGCCGTCTCCACCATGTGCGAATTTTGCAGCAGATTGAGGTCGCCAAGAACGACGCGATAAAGTCGGTTCAGGATTCCGTCACTGACATGGACAACCTCATCAGCTCCGCGAACAAGTCGCTCGACACGATGCAGGCGCTTTTGGAGTCGTTCATCGCGGACACAGGCACGATGCTTTCCACGTTCACAACGTCGATTTCAAAGGACAACGAGAGCATGGTCAGTCTGCGCGCCTCAAAGAACAAGTTCTTCGAGGAACTCAAAGTGGGGCAGGGGCAGGTCGCTTCAATCATCCAGAACTTTACGGTCTTCCCGAGCGGCTTCCAGCAGAAGTGCGTCGTTGTCCAGCAGAATCTTCAGGACCTCAAGTCACTCGGCGACAAGCTCAGCTCGTTCATAGACGACATGAGAAAGTCGGAGTCGGAGCTTCAGGTGACGAAGAACGCGTTGATGAGCCAGAAGGGCATTTCGTCTTGGAAAATCAAGAACAGCAAGTTCAGCGACCTCATCAACAAGTTCACGATTACTGCCCACAAAGAGGCGGCCGGAAAAATCGGTGGATTCAACATCGAAAAAGGTTCGGCTTCAGGGGAAGTGACGTTCTTTTGATATCAAATGAACAGATACTTTGACAACCATTTTCAGAGGGATGTAGTCACGATTTATCCTGGCGAATTCTACTCTACGAAAGAAAATGAGATGATTTCCACCGTTCTCGGCTCTTGTGTGAGCATTGTCTTGTATGACACAAAAAGCCATGTCGGTGGAATCAACCATTTCATGTTGGCAAGGGATTCAAGTTTGAAGACGGGCAATGAGAGCGATGCCGACAAGAAACTCGGAAAATTCGGAGAATACGCAATCGACCTGCTCATTGAGGATTTGAAAAAAAACGGAGCTGTTCTCTCCAATCTCGAAGCGAAAGTTTTCGGGGGTGGGAACATCTTCAACCTGCCCGACGTGGACGCCCAGGTGGGGAATGTGAACAGCAAATTTGCCTTCGAGTATCTGGCCAAACTCAATATTCCAATCGTAAAGTCGAACACGGGCGGCAACCTTCCAAGAAAAATATTCTTCGACCCGAATACACAGAAAGTCTTCATGAAATTCATAGACAACCACCATGTCCAGGACGCTGACGGCAAGGTCCGGCAGACGGTGCAGAAGGACGACTTGATAGAAAAACTCGGCCTCCAGGAGATGGAGCTTGAGAGCGAAATCAAAAGGCGTGTCATCACCGGCATCAAAATAGAGTTGAAGGCCGTGAAGAACCTTTTTGAGGATGAAGGCTGATTTTCCCTAGAAAATTTCTATTTCGCTCTCGTTTTGTTTCCGCGATTTGTAAATCTGTTCGAGCAGCGACATGACGGAGCGTTTCTGCTTGGCGAAGTGCTTTCTGTGGCTGAGCATGAAAAAATCCGCGTCCAGTTCCTTCAAGACCGCCAGTTCCTGCTGCAGAAGCTGCGCGTTGTAGAATTTCTTTTCCCGCTTGTAGCCGTAGAATGTCGCGTCGCCCAAGAAAGCGTGCCGTCCCGCCAGCATGTAGACCGAGCCTTTCGAGTGGCTGCTCGGAATCTCCCCGATTGTGATTTTTATTCCGTCTTCGATTTCGATTGTGTCGGTTACGACCTCGCACCGCTCCTCGAACGGGATTCCGCTTTCCGCTGCGAGCTTTGGCGTCTCCGTTTCGTGGGCTTCGTGCAGGCTTTGCGAGCCTCTGATTATCGAAAAATATTTGAGCGTCGTCTTTCCGAGGTAGATTTTGTCGAATTCTATCCGTGTGAGATTCGCCGTGTGGTCGGTGTGGAAATGCGAGATGACGGCTATCTTCTTTTTGCGCTCTCCGTCCAGGCCGAGTCCTGTGTCGTAGTTCTTTATGAATTCCGCGACTTCCTCGTTCGAGCCGACATCGAAGAAGTAGACCGCGCTGTCTCCTTCGACTATGCCGACATCTGCGGAGAGCGGCGGCTCCGTTGCGGGAATGTATGAAATCCTGTCAGTTATTCGAATCGGGTTCATTTTTGAAATTATACTCCCCATCTGGAAAAACATCATTTTCCCATGTTCTAACAGTCTTGCTCGGAAACTTAATTTTCCGAGCAGGCTGAGTCATGGGATTTCAACCGACGTTTATGCGGCCGAAGACTTTTCCGAGCGAGTCGTGGATTACGAGGTCGCAGTTCGAGTCCGCCTGGGTCTCGCTTTTGTTTATCATGACGAGATGCTTTCCATGGAAGTATCTGATGAATCCTGCCGCAGGGTACACGACGAGCGATGTTCCCCCGATGATGAGCGTGTCCGCGTTCTCAATCGCCTGCACGGCTCCGTTTATGACGTTCTCGTCCAGTCCTTCCTCGTACAGGACCACGTCCGGCTTGACGATTCCTCCGCATTTTTTGCAGTGCGGAATCTTGTCCGGTTCGTTCTCGCTTTCCGCTATGAAGTCGATTCCGTAAGGCTCCTTGCAGTTCATGCAGAAATTCCGCAAGGTGCTTCCGTGCAGTTCGTAGACTTTCTTGCTGCCTGCCGCCTGGTGAAGCCCGTCGATGTTCTGCGTCACGACCGCCGAAAGTTTTCCCGCCTTCTCAAGTTCCGCGAGCTTGATGTGCGTCGTGTTCGGCTTCACGCCCTTGATGATGAGTTTTTCCCTGTAGAATTCGAAGAATTCCTTCGTCTGCGTGTCGAAGCAGGTGCGCGACACCATGTATTCAGGCGGCATCTTCCATTTTTGCGCGTAGAGCCCGTCCTGGCTCCTGAAATCGGGGATGCCGCTCTCGGTCGACACCCCAGCCCCTCCAAAAAAGACGATGCTCTTCGATTCGTCGATTATCCGCTGGAGTTCCGCCACTTTCTCCTCGAAGTCCTGTGATTCGCTTTGTTCGATGTTTTCGTTTTCCATGTTTTCTCCTTCTTCTGGTTCCGCTTTCCATTCTACACCAAATTTGGCCATGTTGACGAAAAAGCGGTTCAAGTGAATAAAAAAAAAACACAAAATGCAACAATAGTTGTTGACATAAAACAAAAGTTAGCGTATTCTAACAATCAGTTAGGCGTTGCTAACTAGTACCTCTGAAAAGCCTCCGGGATCAGCTCTCCCGGGGACTGGCAGCGAGTTAAAAAAGTCAGGTGCGAAAGCGTTTATCCAGCCGGCGTCGCCGATTGGGACTGTCCATAGCAAGCTGCATTAATGGCGGAAGCAAAATTGTTTTAGACTGTTTCATGATTTTGCTTCCGTTATTTTTTTGCTTTCAGGCGATTCGTTGTTGGGAATTTTTTGCGATATGGGTTTTGACGAGACGATAATTCACTGTTCGGCGCCTTCGCTCTGCGGAATCAAGCCGGCCTCGCTTTTTTCGATGAATTTTGAATGTTACGAGTCGGGGAGGGGGAAGCTCCTTGAGTGGTCGGGCATTTTCGCCAAGTCCAAGCGGTATTTCGTTCCGTTGAAGAAGTCCGACAAGCGCATCCTCTTTTTTGTATTCGACAGGATTCTGCTCGAACGCGTCTGCTCGAACTTGAAGAATCTATCTTATCTTGAATCGAAAGGCTATCCGACAAAGAATGGATTCAACGCGGTGCTCTCGGAGCTTTTGCACAGGCTCATGTTCAGCGAGAATTTTCCCCATGAAGTCGGGATTTTCCTCGGCTATCCGCTTGAGGATGTCGTTGGTTTTGAAGCCGATTCGTCAAAGTTCAAGTATTCGGGCTTTTGGAAGGTCTACGGCGACACGGATGCGGCCGAAAGACAGATGCGGCTGTACAAGTCATGTACAGAACAATGCATGGATTTTTTTGAGGACGGGCATTCGCTCCTGTCTTCAATCAACAAATATTCAAAAAAATGAAAACGCTTGTTTTCAGAAGGAGTTCAAAAATGGCAAAAGTAGCGATTGTCTACGCGACGACAACAGGAAACACAGAGGCTATGGCGAATGCCGCAAAGGATGCGGCCGGAGCCGACGTCTATTTCTCTACGGCAGATTCAGCCGACGCTTCGGCGGTTCTCGGCTCGGATTTGATTCTTCTCGGCTCTCCAGCGATGGGTGCGGAGCAGCTTGAGGACTCGATGGAGTCTTTCTTTTCTGGAATCGAGGGACAGCTTTCTGGAAAGAAGGTTGGCTTGTTCGGCTCGTACGACTGGGGCGACGGACAGTTCCTCTCCGACTGGTCCGACAGGGTGACTGGAGCCGGCGCCACATTGGTCGGAACGGCCAAGTCCCACTTGGGCGATGAGACCGACGCCGCCACAGCCTTGTTGAAGTAAAATTCAATCACGCTCTTGAAAGCCGGGAAAGTTTTTCGCTCTCCCGGCTTTTTTTTCGCGCGCTTTCTATTTCACTTGTTTTCCGCATGTCTTTTCTATAACATTTCCATTTGCAGGGGACGTTTGTGAACCTGGGCGGCAGCCTCCGAATTTACCAAGATGAAGGAGGCCTCTGTATGACGACTTACGAGAAAGTGATGCTCTGCATTGCCATTGTCAGTTTGATTATTGAAGTGCTCACCTTCCTGTTCAAATAGGAATTGCGCACAAAAAAACCGCCCCACAAAGTGTGCTAGCTTTCGGGCGGTTTAGTTACCACAACGGAGGAAGCCGCTCATTCACAAGCGTCTCCGTTTTTTCAATATACAATGGCGTTTTTTTTTCGTCAACTTTTCGCGCGGTTTTTATTTCTTGAAGTCGATGCTGCCGATTTCGAACGTGCCTTTTACGTCGTTGAGCTGGAGCGTGAGGACTTCGCGCTTCTGGTTTTTCCTTCCGAAATTCGTGTAGACTTCGGCCTGGACAGTGACCGGCTGGAGGAGCTTCTGCTGCCGGGTGCCGAAATAGTTCGCTTCGATTTTGTAGCTTCCCTCTTTCGCTTCACGTATGCAGAATTCCTCGGGTCCGTAGCCCTGCGTGAAGTCGCGCGACATTCTGCCGCCGATTTTCGTGAATTTGTGTCCGTAGAAGCACTTTTCGCCGTTCGGGTCCGTGACCCACAAGTCGATGTCGCAGTCGTCCATGTTCCATGTGAGCACGATTCTGATGTCGCAGTCGAAATTCTGCTTGAGTTTTGGGTCTACCGCGGAACTGTCGAGCGCGGACGAGGCGATTATCGCGTTCATGTCGTTCAGGCAGACTTGCTGGATTTCGTCGTATCGCCAGTCCCACTGCTTCGAGGCAACGAACCAGAGATTGTCCACCGCCTTCTGTTTTTCGCCCGAAAGCGCGCACGCCATCGCCAAATCCCTTCTGAACTGCGGAATTTCTGGGCGCATCTGGACGAGCCTTTCAAAGACGTACGCCGCGCGCGAATGCTCCTTCCTCTCCATGAGCTTGTTTCCAAGCGCGCGGAGAATGTCCGTGTTCTCAAGGTTCATCTCCGCCATGTTCGAGAGAATCCGTTCAGATTCCGCCTTCAAATCCTCTTCCGCGAAATAGTCCGAGACTTCCATGTAGAACGCAGGCGAACTTCCGTACTCCTTCTTCAATTCCATGTATTTCTCGTACATCTTCTCCGTGGCCGTTTTTTTGAGAATTGAAAGATACGGCGCGTTCGATGACCACGGCTTGAGCGCGATGTCGCTTGCGCCTGTGCTTGTGGATTCGCTTGGCGGAATGGCTTCTTCCATTTCCACCTCGTTCATCGCGACCGCCCTGTTGCTTGAATCCTCCATCTTCATCATGTTGACTGGGGCGGCTTCCCTTGCTTCGAAGAGCGCGTCGCTTGCGGCAGCTTCCGCCTCTTCCGCCATGTAGCCTTCTGCAGCGGATGCTACCGCAACTGAGTCTTCCAATATCGCCTCTTCCGTTTCGATTGCGCTCTTTGCGAAGAAATTTTTCCGCTTACGGCTTTTCTCTTTGGTTTCATTCTCGAAATCCTTCGGCGACTTCTTCCACCATTTCTTGAACTCCTCGAATCTGTCGTAGATGAAGCTTGGGATTCCGTTCTTTGCGTTGTCGCTGCCTTTCGCCATGCCCATTCTGCTGACGATTTTGTCGTATTCGGCTTTCAGCTCGGCGGGCGGGACGATTCCGTGCTCCGCGTACTGGCGGGCGGTCTCAAGGACGATGAGCGATGTTTCGTCCGTCACGACCGAGAATTTCTTGGCGGTGTCGATGATTTCCTTTTTGTTCGCTTCCTTGTCGTTTTCGAGCGCCGAGATTTTTTTAGTCGCCCAAAGCCGCGCGATTTTCTCTGAATCAGTCGAGTCGACCGCCGATATTGATTTTTCGATGACCTTTTCGGTTTTTCCGCCGCGGCCAAGTCTTATCCGCAACTTGCCGTTCTTTTTCTTCAATATTCCAGCGAACGAAAGCCCGTTTTCCACAGCCGTTCCGATTTTCGGATAGACATCCGAGATTTCCTTTTCGTTGAATTCGATTTTCTGAATCCTGAGAGGGTTCTCTTCCATTTTTTCAACGGCTTTTTCCACGCTCAAGCTCCGCAGGTTGATGAAATTTCCGCCGTTCTCGCTTGCGATTGCCTTCAAGGATGCGAAATTCGCCGATGTTGACGAGTTCACCGTGGAGACCCTCGTTCCGCCATTGCTGAATTTTCCCCAGTTCTCAAGGCCGTCGGAGAAAATCAGGACTTCCGTGGATGCCGATTTTGGAAGCTCCAGATTGAGGCTTGTGGCTCCGTCGAATCTCTGCTTTTTGATGAATGATTCGATTTTCGAGAAGTCCGCGGTAGGCTCAAGTTTTTCGACAGTTTCATTCGCGAATGCCGTGATGCCGACCGGAATGTTTCCGAGTTTTTCCGCGTATTTTTTGAGGAAATCAATTTCCTTCTTTATATCCCGATTTTCCGCTGAACCGGACACGTCGAAGAAGACTTGGATGCTGTTCGCTTTCTCCTTGGCTTCCGTCTTTGTGTCCGCTTCCTCGTAAAAGTAGAAGTAGGTGTCCTTCCCGATTGTCTGCGTGAAGACCTTGCCGATGTCCTTTTCGTCGGCCGTCTCCTCTTTTTCGTATGTTATCTGGATTTTCCTGACGCCCCTCGCCGGAATCGGGTAGACGCGCATCTTGAAGTTGTTTCCGCTGGTCTTTTCCACAAAGCCCGGGTCCACGCCCTTCCGCACTTCCGCCTCGAAAACGGTGCGCGCCTTCTCTTTTTCCACGACCACGCCCTGCCGCATCTTTCCGTTCACGTCCAGAGCGTAGCCCACGACGTTCTCTCCGTCGTCGAGCGAAAATTCGAATTCCCCTTCCAGAATCCTGTCCGTCATGTTCTCGAACATGAATTCCACGGTCGTGGACTTTATGTTGCCGATTTTCTCTTCGGTTTGGGCGACTTCAAAACTCCTCACGCTGCCTTCTGGCGAATCTTTTACGTCGAGCTTGAACCTCTTATGGCTCTCTGCCGCGATTTCCGCCACAGAGAGGGCCGTCGAAAAAAGTAAAAAGGTCTTCAAAAAATTTCTCATGTCCCCAATGATAATTGCAGGAAGAATAAATTTCTCGTAAATAAGAAAATCATCATATATTCGATTTGTTCGGAAACTGAAGTTTTTTTCATCTATTGTTCACAGTTGTTATAATCTTAGGAGAAGAAATTTATGGAAGAAAAGAGTGGAATTCAATTGAAAGAAAAGAAAGAAAAAATTGAAAATGGCAGCGAAGTTGCTGGCCAGAAAGTCAGGTGGAGCGTGGCGAACGCGCTTTCGACAGTCTACGAGAAGCTCCACGAGTCCAAGCTCAAATTCAGGAAGAGCGAGAAATTCAACGAGGCGATGGCGAGACTCCAGGACTACATGGGGACGAACGAGGTGCAGACTTGGATAATGTCGATAGTTCTCGCTCTCTACTTCGAGTGCCCGGACACCACTTGGGACGTCTCCGATTTGCGCCGCGACGTTGAGTGCGACGCTTTGAAGAGCGTGACATGGGTCTCTGAAATCGAGACTCTCAAGAAGATGCACTATTTGAAGACGACCAGGGGCAACAACTTTTTCCCCACCGATGTCGTCACGTCCGCCGTGTCCAACAACGAGCGGATTGTCATCGACCCCAGCGACTTCAACGTGGATTTCTCCAAATTCGTCTCGAACGTGGGCGAGATGGTGGAGAACAGGACGAACGACAATGTTTCGACATACAGGCTTTTCAGGAACGTGAGGAACTACGAGAACGAGAACGAGAACCTTGATATTGTGAAGAAGATAAAGCTCGTCTGCGAGGACGTGGAGGACAGGATTTTCTTCTACGACTGCTGCTACGACTACTTGAGCGGCCACGACACCGCCCTCGGAGCCACGGTGAACGACATTTTCGACGGCACCGACAGGTACAATTACGCAGAGTCGTTCATAAAAGAGAAGAACAGGCTCATCACCCTCGGCATCATCGAATTCACCACCAAGGGCAACATGCGCGATTCAGAGGTCACTCTCACCGAAAAGGGCGTGGAGATGATGGCGGGGGACAAGAGCGATTTGTTCATCAAGAGAATCGACGAGAAGCTTTTGATAAAGCCGGAGAAAATCAAGGCGAAGAATCTCTTCTACAGCAAGGAGAACCAGGAGCAGATTGACGTTCTGAAGGACGCACTCGACGCGGACAAGATGAAGGCGATTCAGGAGCGGCTTCGGAACGAGGCTCTTCCAGTCGGGGTCGCTGTGCTCTTGTACGGCGCTCCGGGAACTGGAAAAACGGAGAGCGTCTTCCAAATCGCCAAGGCGACCGGCCGCCCGATTGTCCACGTGGACATCAGCGACACGAAGTCCTGCTGGTTCGGCGAGAGCGAGAAGAAGATGAAGGAGCTTTTCAAGAACTACCAGCGTATGTGCGAGGACGCCGCCAAAATGTCCGACGGCATCACCCCGATTCTGCTCTTCAACGAGGCCGATGCCGTTTTCTCCAAGCGAAAGACGAACACGGTCTCTTCCGTGGACCAGACCGAGAACGCCATCCAGAACATAATCCTTGAGGAGATGGAGAATTTGAAGGGAATCATGATTGCCACGACCAACCTCGCCGACAACTTGGACCCCGCTTTCGAGAGGCGGTTCCTCTTCAAGATAAAGTTCGAGAACCCGAGCGTGGAGTCGAAGAAGCTCATCTGGATGGACAAGCTCCGCTGGCTTTCCGAGAGCGACGCCGTCTCCTTCGCGGAAAAGTACGAGTTCTCGGGCGGCCAAATCGACAACATCGTGCGCAAAATCACGATGAAGGAAGTTTTGACCGGCAACCGGCCTTCGATTGCTGAAATCGACGACATGTGCAAGGTTGAGCGGCTCTGCAAGGATTCTTCCAAACCGATGGGATTCTGCATTTAGTGAATATTTGTATGAATTGATTTTTATATTATTTGTAACAAATTCTCAATAGCATGTTTTAACAAGCCGATTATTGTATAAGCGGCTTGTTTTTTTTTGCCGCAAATCAATCGGAAAGGTGGTTTTATGAAAAAGTTGGTCACATTTGCTGGAGCGTTGCTTTGCTGCGTATCATCGTTCGCCATCACGGGGAAAGAAGTTGTCGACAAGTATTTTTCTGAGAATCCGGCGCCTGCGTTCAGCCGGACGGAGTTCAAGGTCGAGTCGTTCAAGAACGGCAAAATCGATGATTCTTTGACGCTCATCCAGTTCGGACGCAACAAGAACGAACTGACGGAAACAGTGTTCGAGGTTACGAAGAGCCCTGGCTTGAAGGGCACAAGATTCCTCCAGTCGCAGAAGAAGAATTCCGCCGATGCAAGGTGGATTTTCACTCCTGCTCTCAAGGCCGTGAGAAAAATCGGTTCGCAGGATGGAGCCAAATCCTTCGTCGGAACAGAGTTCACCTACAACGACACCGCTTTAAGGGATACGGACGAGGATAACCACACTCTCGTTTCTGAAAACCAGTCGATAACGGTCGGCGGAGCTTCTTACAACTGCTACGTCGTCAAGTCCGAGCCAAAATCGAAGAGGAATGTCGAATTCGACTACAGAATCCAGTATTTCGACAAGAACACTTACATTCCCGTGAAAATCGAATATTTCGACAAAAGCGGAAAACTGGTGAAGAAGATGGAAGTCACGAAGCTTGAGCAGCTTGTGGGTGCGACTGGCAAAAAGCACAACCTGCGGAGGGTCGCAGAAATCACGAACATGCTGACTGGTCGCCGCTCCGTTTTGACGATACTTTCGATGGAGCTAGACAAGGAACTCAAAGCGACTTATTTCTCTCAGAACTGGCTTTCGACAGGAAAATCTTGATTTAGACTTGAGACCGCTTTGAGTCTGAAAGCCGATTGCTCTTGGCAGTCGGCTTTTTTTTGCGCCAGGCTGCTTTTCGTTGCAAAAAAAATCACTTGTCGTCGTAGTGGTTCTTGCACCGCAAGACGATGATGATGTCGTTTCTTTGCCGCACAAACAAAAACACCCGAACCGCGTGGGCCCGGGTGCTTTGAATAGAAGTTGACTACAAATTATTCAGCAGGCTTGTATTCGATTTTGTAAACATCGATATTTCCAGTGTTTGCTCCAGTTCCACGGAAATAACCGACATATACATCACCGGCAGCACTGAGTGTTGCCGTTACAGTTTGGTCGCTGTACGTTGCTTTTTTCCCGTCGTCATCCAAAGCAGAATATGTTGCATACGTTGTGTCATATTTTTTAGACTCCAAAACACTGTCTGCGCTTGTCAAGGCTACTGTCGCATCGGCTGCACCAATTTTGTCACTAGCAGTTGAAGCGGTTATCTTGTATGTAACGGTAACAGTTCCTGCAGCTGGTGCTGTTATTTTTATGTAATTATCGGCAGCTGCGGATGTAGCTGTCGACATGTTGCTGTTGCCGATATTGATGGCGGTTGTCTTGCTGTCTGAAAATCTTGCAGAAATCCTTTTTGAGTTTCCAGTTACTATTGTCGCACCTGCAACAGTTACACCATCTGTATTCTTTGCAAGATACGGCTGAGTTTCAGTGCCGAGCTCTGTCAAGACTGTTGAGCCGTCAGCTTTTTTGGTCAAAGAGCCTTCTGGAAAGTCAGAGAATGACAAATCGACAAAATTGTATGTCTTTGCTTGCTCTGTTGTCGCCGGATCTTTTGTTGCCGGCTCTTGCGTTGGGTCTGTTGTTGGGTCTGTTGTCGTCGTGCTTGATGACGAATCGTCGTCATCGCTGTCGTCAGAGCAGGACACGAAGGCGAGAGAGAGGGCCGAGATGGCCGCGAATGCGAGGAAAACGTTCCTGAATTTTTTCATTTTGTGCTCCTTTTTGTTTTTTTTGTGCCGTTTCCGGCGTTTTAGCAGTAAGAGGTGGGATGCCGTTTGGTTTTGGATTCTAGAATCACAGGTATTCCATTATGAAATTTCTGATGACGGTCTCGGTCGTCGGCTTAAAAAGCTCAACAAAGGCTTCCTTGTCGTAGTCGCCACCGTAGAGGTCGATTTTGTCGATTGATTCTGCAGTGTACTCCTTGTTCACGATGCTTCTGCCTGAAGTGTCGAAAACTTGAATGGTCATCTTAACCACGGCGGAGACCTGCTTTTTTTCGACTCTCTTGTCGAACTCAAATTCTGCTGATAAAAGTGAAGACGCTCCAAGCTCCTTCATCAGGATGCGCGATTTCTTCGCTCCGATTGTGAGCCTGTCCGACTCGTAGCCGGTCGCCACACGATTCGTACTCATGAAGCCTAGAAGGTTCGTCTTCGCAGATTTGTAGGTCTTGTTCTGCGTTACAGAATCCCTGTCGACGACGCTCACGCCACTGATGTCCTCAAGAAGAAGTCTTAGGCACTCTTCCGCATAGTCGACTCTGTTCTGCGCGCTTGAGACCTCCGGGTCGTCGCCCTTCAACGTCTTGTTGAGCATCGTCGTCAGGACACCGTCCTCGTCTTCGTTGACTTCGCCGTTGTCGTCCATCCTGTGGATTACCAAATTTCCTTCGACACCAGTAATCGCCATGGGCGAAAGCGAATCCAGACTGACCTTGTTCGATGCGCAACCGGCAAGCAGCGCCGATGCGGCAATGAGCAGAAAAAAAGCCTTTTTCATACCCCTTCCTGTTTTTTTAATCATGTTTTTTAAATCAGGGTATCGGCGTTTCCCAGAACAGAAAAACTCCGATACCCCTTTTTGTCTTGGCATTCCGCATTTGTGCCACGCCACTGATATTCCGACAGCGGCATGTATACGAGAAATTCGCTATGCGAATTTCTCGGTAGTTTTGACCGAAGGTCAAAACTACATCTTCACACGGAAGATGACCGGAATGTCGAAGTTGAATGTAGAAACGTCGTTGTCAGTAATTGTGCAGCTGTTTCCGCTGAAAGCGAGTCCTGCCCAGATTGAGGCGTTCGGAGCAGCGTAGACCTAGACGGCTGGAACCACGCGCCACTCTGGACCGTAGTCGTTGTCGTCGTTGTCAGCAGTTCCGAGAGGAGTGATGAGTCCGACGTTCAAAGTAGCGGCGAGTGACTCGCTGACCTTGTAGCGGGCTGAGAGGTTGTTCCACATCGCTGTTGTCACGCTGGCGTTTGCTGTGAATCCATTATCTTTTCCAGCAACCCAACCGTATGCGCCTTTGCGTCCTGCGATTCCAGATGAAACATTGCGGCCGACCTTGTCGCCGTTGTTCTCAAGGTTCGTTCCAGAAACGTTCGTGAAGAATGTGATAGAAAGCTCAGGCATGACCTGGTAGCGTGCGCGCAAGTCGACAGCCCAGTCTGTGTATCCGCCTTCCTCTTTCTCGCGGTTGTCGATTTCGAAAGCGGCTCCGACATTGAGCGTAAGCTCGTCGAGAAGTTTAGGCATGACATAGAAAGCGAAGTCCACTACATGTTTTGCAGGTTTCTTGAAGATGACTTCCGCGTTGAGGGCGTCCATCGCCAACTGGGCGCGAGAGACAAAGTACGCGTCGTAGTATGTCGTCTCTGTGTCTGTCGGGTCGTCAGCGTCTGTAATCGTGTCGAATTTGTTGTAGACAGAGCCGAGCAATACATTGAGCTTCACTCCGTCGGCAACATCAAATCCATAGTCAGCTGTACTGAGGAGAGCAGAGTTGCTTCCTCCCAAGTTGTCTACGAATGAGAGTCCTGTTGTGCCCTTAAAAAGTGTACCGAGTTTGAATCTTTCAAAGTCCGTTCCTTCCGCATTCTGAGCGTCCACGTCCTTCTTCACGCGGTATGCACCGTCTGCGTAGCCGTCTTTCCAGTTTCCAGAGCGGAGTGTGAGTCTTCCCGGTCCGAGATCCCAGCCCATCCATCCAGAGTACTCGTTTAGGGTGTAGCTGGATGCATTTGTGTTGATATTCGCTGCGAATGTAGCTCCTGCATTCTCTCCGTTCAATACGAACTTGAAAGTATCGGCTGGGCTTGTCGCAGTCTGCGCTCCTGCTCCATCATAGCCTTCCCAGTCGAGCCACTCCTTCACTTTCGCGTCGTTGTCGCCGATAGAAGTTTTTCTGAGAGAGAAAGCGTCCAACTTTGAACGATAGTTCAATGTGATTTTTGCATCAGCGGCAAAAGCGCCAGCTGCCATCGCACCAAGCAATGCTGCACCAACGATTTTTTTCATAAAATCCTCCATTTTTTCTAGTACGTTTTTAACCAACGTTTTTTTTGTACACTGCTTTTGATGGCGCATTGCCTGGCTTTTTTGGTAAGGTTTTGGAAAAAATTCAAAAGAGGTGAAAAAATGGTCTACGGCTACATAAGAGTTTCTACAGGACACCAGAATACAGAGAATCAGAAAATGGAAATCGAAAGATTCTGCAAACAGAAATCGCTCAAAGTTGACTATTGGATAGAAGAGAAAATCAGCGGCACAAAATCGCCAGAGAAAAGGAAACTCGGAAAAATCCTCATGAACAGCAGCAGGAAGGGCGATATCGTCGTCTGCACAGAGATTTCACGACTCGGACGCTCCCTCATAATGATAATGAACATCCTGCAGTTCTTCCTTGACAGGGAGATAAAGGTCTGGACAATCAAGGACGGCTATCGGCTTGGAAACGACATCCAGTCGAAAGTCCTGGCGTTCGCGTTCGGACTCTCCGCGGAAATCGAGCGGAAACTCATCTCCGAGCGCACAAAAATCGGCCTGCAGCGCGCAAGAAAAGAAGGCAAGCGGATAGGGCGCAAGGCGGGCCAAAAATCCAAGAAATACAAGCTCTCCCCCTACGACGAGTACATAAAATTCCAGCTGATATACGGCCGCACAAAAGCGTCCCTCGCAAGAGAACTCGGCGTGACCAGAAGCACACTGGAAAACCACCTCAAGCGCATAATGTTCAACTGACGCTTCAAAACGCCCTGTGAATTGCCGAGAATATTAACTGGTTCCCCCAAAAGGAACCGTGCGGCCGGAAGCGGAGGAATCCGCCGAAGGTGCTGGCGGTTGCTCTTCAAACTCTACCGGCGCAGGAATGCGGCGGAATCTGAATTTGAGGAGGTCTGCAATGGATTTGATGCTTTGCATTGCGGTCGTGAGTTGTCTCGCGTCCGTCGTAAGCGCAATTGTTGCAGTACTCTCTTACCTCAAAAAGTAAAAGAGCAAAAAATAACCGCCTAAGTCTTCTTAAGCGGTTTCAACCCTAAATGAAGACCAACCGTAGCATTCGGAAACGTTAGCAGCGTTTCCCCGGTCGCACTTCTTTTTTTATCTTATCGTACGTTTTCAAAAAAATCCACAGCGAAATTGCTTGCCTGGGGTCGCGTGTCATGTCGCTCGCCTGTTTGCAAAGTTTTCTCTTCAAGCAGCTCTAGAAAAACTCCGAGAATATTAACTGGTTCCCAAAAAGGAACCGTGCGGCCGGAAGCGGAGGAATCCGCCGAAAGGTGCTGGCGGTTGCTCTTCAAACTCTACCGAACGTTGCGAAACGTGCGGAATCTTTGATTTGGAGGGCGTGCAATGACAGCGAAAATCATTTTGATTTTGGCGATTGCTTGCTTTTTCTTGGCAGGCTATCCCGCTTGGTAATTGCGCTCTCTCGCTGAAAAGTCCAGAGAGTAAAAAAATAACCGCCTAAGTCTTCTTAAGCGGTTTATAACCATAACGAAGACCAACCGTAGCATTTGGAAACGTTTGCAGCGTTTCCCCGGTCGCACTTCTTTTTTATCTTATCGTACGTTTTCCAAAAAATCCACAGCGAAAACTGGCGGCGATATTTAAACCTAGCGTAAATTCCCCGTAAATTTCGCAGATAATTTCTACTAAATGACGCTTTTTTCTATATAAAAAAAATGTTATTCCGATAAATTTAGTGTTAGATTCTGAATTTTTTCAGATTTTTCTGTAACCACCAAGCAGTTCGATGTTTTCAATTTTTTCTGCGAAAATGACGGAATTGTGAAAAAATCGAAACTTGACGACAGAAAACGAAGAATTTAGAATAACAAAAAAAAAGGACGTTTGAAAAAACCGTTGGTTAAAAACGTACTCAAATAAAAAATTGGAGGATTTTTATGAAAAAAATCGTTGGCGCAGCTGCTATCGCTGCTCTCGCTTCTGGCTTCGCATTCGCTGAAGCTACATTCTCTGTAAACTACCGCACTGGTATCAACGCTCTCTATCATGAGTTGGGAAGCAATACGACTTTGCTCGATGCAACAACTTCGAACAGAACAACATCAGATGCTCTCTCTTTCAAGGGAAAAGCTGACTTTGGTGGTATCGAACTTGAGATTGACCCACTTGTAACTGCTGACGCTCAGTCTATTTCGCTTGTCAAGTACAACGGATGGATCAATTTCGGCGATTTCATGTTCAAGAGTGGAACATGGGATGCCCGCGCAGTCGGCCGCGTGAACAAGGACATCGGAAATCACGAAGGAAAGTTCTGGGGTGAATTGATGAAGCCAGGTCTTGCAGCTGGTCTCGGAACTGCTGGAAACGGTAAGGATATTTCTCAGCAGTCTAACAAGAAATTGACCAATATGCTCGCCTATACAAACAAGGACTTGGGACTTGAGGTTCGTGGAGCTTTCACAGAAAATACAGAAGATACTTCTTATGCGAAAGCAGATGATGATGGCGATAATTGGGAATTTGAGAACGACTTGTGGTTCGCAGAAGTCGGATACAAGATTCCAGAGTTCGGCCGCATCCTCGTGAACACCAAGACATCTTACAAGGATCAGGCTTTCGGTATCTTCGTCGAGCCAGCCCTCTCAGGTCTTGACCAGCTCACTTCTTTGGTCGGCTTCACATTCGAGCAGGATTCTTCTGGATATGATTCAAACGGCGATGTTCAGAAGGACTTCGCCTTGGCTCTCGACCTCCGCGCCCGCTACGCAATCAACGACCAGCTCTCTGTCACAGGTATGTTCAACTGGACAGGTGGAGACAAGAAGGCTGCAAGCGGTACAGATGCCAAGACAGCTCAGTTCGCTACATGGGCAATGCTCAACGCTACATACAAGCTGAACGACACATTCGTTCCGTTCTTCTCTGCAATCTATACTTCTGGTAAAGATGCTGGAAAATCTGCTGCCCTCGACAGAAAGGCCGACTACACAGCTTCCCTCCGCCTCTATGGTGGTGTTGAAATCTACAACACAAAGAGTGCGAACCTCATCACAGGTATCGTCTGGGATGCTAACGCCTTCATCGAAGGAGATGCTCAGAAAGAGTGCACAAAGGCTGTCACAATCCCTGTGCTCTTGCGCGTCAAGTTCTAATCTAGGAATCTTGGGATAGACAAGAACCCACAAGGCCGCCGTTGGCTTGGAAAACCGGACACGGCGGCCTTTTTTGTAAATTGGTGGAGGACAGGCGGATTTGCCAGGACTTCACGCACGGTTTTCAAAAATCAATTTAAAAATATTTTGGGAAGAAACATGAAAAGAGTGCTTTTCTTGCTCGTGCCGCTGGCGGGTCTTTTTGCCGGCTGCGCCTCCACAAAGCTGGAGCTTGCATCGTTCTCGCCGCTCGGCGTTCTGGGCGTGCAGGGGAACCTTGTGGTGCACGAGGTCGACTCCGCGAACGAAATAGACGAAGACGCCGGAGGAATGATTTCCGACGCGCTGAACAAGGCTTTGGGCGGAAAGAACCCCGAAGTCTCCACAGCCCAGAACCGTGTGGACTACGCCGAGGAGTGCCTGCGCCTTTCCCTTGAGGACATCGCCGGAATCCAGGTGGTGGACAGGGAGAAGCTCACGGGCAGCGACAACTACAAGTACGCGAAGTCCAACGTGCTTTCGTTCATGGACACCGCCGTGGTGGCCACGGGCTACGAGCCTGACATGCTCTCGCTTGGGGCGAAGAAGGCGCGGATTCTGATGAAGGAAGTCGGAGCGTCAGGCCTCATCTCCGCCGAGTTCGAGTTCGACAAGCGGATCAGCCGGAATCAGGTCTCCGCCGTGGTCAAGATGAAGGTTCGCCTCTTCGACGAGAGGGGCAAGAACGTCCTCACCAAGGAATACATGGCCGAGTCCGCCGACAAGCTGGACGTACACGGAATCTACGACAACAAGTACGACAAGGAAGCCTTCGTGGAGTTCTTCAAGCCGGTCACCGAGACCGTAATCAGGACTTTCATAATGGAATGCCTGTGATTCCAGAACCTCTGGATTCAAAAAACAAAAGCTGCAAAAAAGCCGGCAACGGCTAAAAAAACAGACAAAAAGGAGCACAAAATGAAAAAATTCAAGAACATTTTCCTCGCATTCGCGGCCATCTCGGCCCTCTCACTCGCCTTCGTGTCCTGCTCTGACGACAGCGACGACGACGATTCGTCATCAAGCGAGACGCCGACAGACACGACAGACACGACAGACACAACAGACACAACGCAAGAGCCGACAACTACTGTAACGACAACAACAGACAGCTGGGATTTGACAGGAACTACGGTTATTGGAAAATCTTTTGATGGTTTTATTTGGTTTAAAAAAGCTGACAAAGACTATCGCGTTGAGGCTACTACAGACTCCTCAACCGTCCTTGATGCAAAGTTGACAACGGCTATTACCATCGATTCACAATCTACAACATACGATAAAGTATACAACACATTAAAAGAAGCGATTACTTTTGCTGGAAACGACAACAAGTTGACTTTGACACTTGCAAACTATCAAGGAACTGGCATAGGAAAAACAACGGTTGGAGAATCTGCTGCATTGCCATCTGCAACATCTGGTACAGGTCTTGAGAGTGAGCCAAAGACTCTCAACTTCAAAGCAAAGAGCGATGCTGGACTTTTGATTAAAAAGGACGCCCTCAAAATCGCAGGTGTCAAAGGCAAGGTAACACTCACAATCAACTGGTATATGGCGAGTGCAAAATCTGCTGGAGAAAGAAACCTTGAAGTCACTGTCGGCTCTGACGGCACGCCGGTAGAAACGGGGTGTACCGCTTCAAAAGGCGACCAGCCAGCCTACACTGTTTCATTTGATGGCGGCGATGACGGAAAAGATGTCTTCATCGGTGCATCAAATGAGATTTTGATTAAGTCAATCAAAATTGAAGCTCAGTAAAAACACTTTCAAATAAGGTATTTGCATAGCGCAAAGCTCTGCATTCAATCGCAAAAACACCCGGGCCCACGCGGTTCGGGTGTTTTTGTTTTTGTGGCGAAATGCAAAAAGAGATTTTGTTGACGGATGTGCTATGTATTGTGTACACTTTTGTTGCAAGGGGGTGTTCTATGAATTTCTACTCAGTACGGGACCTGCGGACAAGCCAAAAAGAAATTTGGGGAAACCTAGCCGTCAACGGAGAGGCGGTCATAACGAACAACGGAAAGCCTACGGCTCTGCTCGTGAATCTTGAAAACCGCGATTTCGAGGCGATGGTGAAAGCTGTGCGTCAAGCAAAAGCCATGATGGCGTTCAATTCAATGCGGGAGCGCGCTTGCGAAAATGGGTTCATGAGCGATGAAGAGATAATGGCGGAAATCAATGCTGCTAGAAGAGGCGAATGATGCTTGTCGTAGTAGATACTAACATTCTGGTATCAGCACTCTGGTCAAAAAATGGCATGCCGGCGAAAATCGTCTCGAAAATTCTGCAGGAAGAACTTATTCCATGCTATGATTGGCGGATTTTGAGCGAATACAAGACTGTGCTTGCAAGACCAAAATTCCAATTCAAACCAGAGGAAACAACGGCGCTTCTAGATTGGATAAAGACAGTCGGAAGATCCGTCGTTCCTCCAGAGTCAGAATTGAAATTTGCAGATGAATCCGACAAAAAATTTTACGAAGTCGCCAAGTTTTGCAACGCAAAACTAATAACCGGAAATTTGAAGCATTTCCCAAAAGACGACCTTGTCATGAGCGCACAAGACTTTATGAAACTTCTGGAACTGTCTCATGGCAGCGAATAATGTGGCGCAACCTGTTTTTGACGCACACCTGTCTCCCACGCGGTTTGGGTGTTTTTCCGCAAGTTGGGATTTTGGTTGTCAAAACATTAGTATAGTTTTAAAATACATCTCTAAAACATTTTTTATCAGAGGAAAACTATGGCTTCAATCCGTGAACAGTATGGAGAATTTTTCAAGAAACTTGGTGAATATTCCCATGCGGCCGCGAAAATCGACGAAACAAATGTATATCAAAAGGCGAACCCGAACACGAAAAAGATGATGGACATCCTCGTGGGCGACAACATGAAAGAGGGCAGCCGCCTTGAGGGCAAGGAGAATTTCAAGGCGTTCCTGGAAGCCGTCAAAGCCGGCAAGAAGGGACTGATTCTGATGGAGCATTATTCGAACACTGACCTTCCGGCAATCATCTACCTTCTGCAGCACGATTTGGGGGAGGAGGGCAAGGACCTCGCCGACAGAATCGTCGCAATCGCCGGAATGAAGCTCAACGAGGCGAACCCGATGGTCAGGGCGTTCGCGGAAAGCTTCACTCGCGTTGTCATCTACCCGACCCGCTCGCTCACGAAGGCCGAGGAGAACGCGCAGACCGAGGAGGAGAGAATCGCCGAGGAGAAGAAGGCTAGGACGATAAACTTGGCCGCCATGCGCGCGATGGACGAATGCAAGCGGAACGGAGAGGTCATTCTCGTCTTCCCGAGCGGCACCCGGTACAGGCCGGGCCAGCCGGAGACAAAGCGCGGACTCAAGGAAATCGACTCCTACCTCCGCATGTTCGACGTGATGATTCTCGTCTCGGTGAACGGAACCTGCCTCACAATCGACGTGAACAACCCGGACGACATGCTCGCGGACATCGTGGAACCGGCCGTGCAGATTTTGGCGGCTTCTCCGGTCATCGAGTGCAAGCCGTTCAGGAAGGACTTCCTCGCGACTCTGCCGGCAGACCATCCAGACCCGAAGCAGGCCGTAATCGACCATGTGATGGAATATCTTGAAAAACAGCACGAGAAAATCGAGAAGGACGGCCGTTTGTAGTTTCCGTTTTGGAGATTCGTTTCCGCCCTTGACCATTTTTTCGTAAAATTCTACAGTATCTGCATACATCAAAGGCGATGTACAAATTCTTTTAATCAAAAATAGAAGAACTTGTACATCGCCTTTTTTATTTTTTTTCAAACTACATGGGGGAATTAAGGACATGCCAAACGTACCAGAAATGTTCGGAAGCAAGGTTTTCAATCAGAAGACAATGAAGGACCGCTTGCCGAAAGAGACTTTCAAGGCTCTCAAGAAGACTCTTGATGATGGGCTTCCGCTCCAGCTCGATGTCGCCAACGTCGTCGCGCACGCGATGAAGGAATGGGCAATCGAGAACGGCGCGACTCACTTCGCCCACTGGTTCCAGCCGCTCACGGGAATCACCGCCGAGAAGCACGACTCTTTCATCAATCCGCAGGACGACGGCACTGTCATAATGTCGTTCTCTGGAAAGGAGCTTGTGAAGGGCGAGCCTGACGCTTCCTCGTTCCCTTCTGGCGGACACCGCGCCACTTTCGAGGCCCGCGGCTACACTGTCTGGGACCCGACTTCATATCCGTTCATCAAGGAGCACACTCTCTGTATTCCGACCGCTTTCTGTTCGTACACTGGAGAGGCCTTGGACAAGAAGACTCCGCTCCTCCGCTCTATGGAAGCGTTGAACGTGCAGGCAATCCGCATCCTCAAGCTTTTCGGAAAGGACGTTTCCCATGTGGCGACCACTGTCGGCCCTGAGCAGGAATACTTCATCGTCGACCACGATTTGTGGAGCCAGAGAAAGGATCTCCGCATGACTGGTCGCACTTTGTTCGGAGCCAAGCCGTCGAAGGGCCAGGAGATGGACGACCAGTACTTCGCCGCTTTGAATCCGAGAATCGTCAAATACATGGAAGATTTGAACGAGACTCTTTGGAAGTACGGAGTCCTCTCCAAGACAGAGCACAACGAAGTCGCCCCAGCCCAGCACGAGATGGCGCCGATTTTCTCCACCACGAACCTCTCTGTCGACCAGAACCAGCTCACGATGGAAATCATGAAGAAGGTCGCGAAGCGTCACGGACTTGAGTGCCTCCTCCACGAGAAGCCGTTCGCCGGTGTGAACGGTTCTGGAAAGCACAACAACTGGTCGATGTCCACGAATTTCGGGGAGAACCTGCTTGAGCCGGGAACAACTCCTGAATCGAACGCCCAGTTCCTCCTCTTCCTCACGGCGATTTTGAAGGCCGTTGACGAGAACCAGGACTTGCTCAGAATCTCCGTCGCTTCCGCCGGAAACGACCACCGCTTGGGAGCAAACGAGGCACCGCCAGCAATCATCTCTGTCTACCTCGGAGACGAGCTCTACAAGGTTTTGGAGTCGATTTACAGCGACAAGCCTTACTCCGCCGACAAGACCGACAAGATGACAATCGGCGTTGATGTCCTTCCTCCAATTCCGAAGGATTCCACCGACAGAAACAGGACTTCTCCGTTCGCTTTCACTGGAAACAAGTTCGAGTTCCGTTCTTGCGGTTCCGCCCTCTCAATCGCGGGTCCGAACACGACTCTCGACACGATTGTGGCCTACACGCTCAAGCAGTTCGCCGACGAGCTTGAGAAGGCCGACGACTTCAAGTCCGCATTGAACGCGCTTATTTCCCGCGAGGTCAAGGCGCACTGGAGAATCGTCTTCAACGGAAACGGCTACGACGACGCTTGGAAGGCCGAGGCGCACAAGAGGGGTCTCCTTGAGCTCAAGACGACCCCGGACGCGATGGAGCACTACTTGGACGAGAAGAACGTCAAGCTCTACACGGAAATGGAAGTCTACACGAAGCAGGAGATGGAAGCCCGCTACGAGACGAAGCTTGAGAAGTATTCGCAGGTTCTGAACATCGAAGTCCAGACGATGCTTGAGATGATTTCGAAGGACATCCTTCCTGCCGCCTACAAGTACATGAGCGCGGTTTCAAAGACCGTAATCGATTTGAAGTCGGTTGTTCCTGGAGCCAAGGCTTGCGCCGAGACTTCGCTCCTTTCAAAGCTCGACGGGCTTGTTGATTCTCTCGCGGCGAAGGCAGACGAGCTTTCAAAGGTCCACTTGGCGGCGAAGGACGCAGGGGACGTGATGGCGGTCGCGAAGGCCTACGCCAACAAGGTCATTCCAGTAATGGCCGAGGCCAGGGCTGTCGCCGACGAAATCGAGCCGTTGCTTGGAGAGGAATACAAGCCTTATCCATGCTACGAGGATTTGCTCTTCAGGGTCTGATTTGATTATCTGATTAAGACATAACTTTTTGCACAAAGGCGTGCGCGAATTTTTCAGGGAAAAGCGGTTTCTGCCGCGGGGTATTTTCCTTGGACGTTCGCGCACGCCTTTTTTTTATTCAAAAATTTCATTGAAAAAACAGGGGGTTTTTATGGAACAGCAGATAGCTGGAATTTTGGAACAGTCGAGCGGCATCGTGTTCGGCGTGTGGTTTTTGATTGGCGCGGCGCTCGTCTTCTGGATGCAGGCTGGATTCGCGATGGTCGAGACAGGCTTCACTAGGGCGAAGAATGCCGGAAACATCATCATGAAGAACTTGATGGACTTCTGCATTGGAACCGTCATGTTCTGCATAATCGGCTTCTCTCTCTTGCTCGGCGAGGATTTGGTAGGAGTAATCGGAAAACCCGGATTCGACTTGTTCACTGCATACGCTTCGTTCGACTGGTCGAATTTCGTGTTCAACCTCGTCTTCTGCGCCACGACTTCAACAATCGTTTCCGGAGCGATGGCGGAGCGCACGAAGTTCCTTTCCTACTGCGTCTATTCGGCCGTCATCTCCGGCTTGATTTATCCAATCGAGGCGCACTGGATTTGGGGCGGCGGCTGGCTCTCTCAGATTGGCTTCCACGATTTCGCAGGTTCGTGCGCAATCCACATGGTCGGAGGAATCTCGGCCCTCATCGGCGCGAAGCTCTTGGGTCCCCGCTTGGGAAAATTCAACAAGGATTCTTCAGGAAAAGTCACGAAGGTGAACGCCTTCCCGGGCCACAACCTTCCGATTGGAGCGTTGGGCGTGTTCATCCTCTGGTTCGGCTGGTACGGCTTCAACGGTGCCGCCTGCACTTCTGTCGAGCAGCTCGGTTCCGTCTTCCTCACGACCACAATCGCGCCGGCTTTGGCGACCGTCACCTGCATGGTTTTCACTTGGATTAAATACGGAAAGCCAGATGTTTCAATGTGTTTGAACGCTTCTTTGGCTGGTCTTGTGGCTATCACGGCTCCTTGTGATGTGACGGACGCGACTGGAGCTGTCGTAATCGGCGTGGTCGCGGGCTTGCTGGTCTGCTTTGGCGTGTGGCTCATGGACAATGTCCTCCACATCGACGACCCGGTCGGAGCGGTCGCTGTCCACATGATGAACGGAATCTGGGGAACAATCGCCGTCGGTCTTTTCGCGAACCCGTCGGTTCCTGGAGCCTCCGAGGTCGGAGCGGGACTCTTCTACGGTGGCGGCTTCCATTTGCTTGGAATCCAGCTCGCGGGATTCGCTTCGGTTTCTTGCTGGACTGTGATAACGATGACAATCGTCTTCTTGGTCATCAAGGCGATATTCGGTCTCCGCGTCACCGCCGAAGAGGAAATCCTCGGTCTGGACAAGCTGGAGCACGGAATCGACACTTCCTACGCTGGCTTCCAGTCCCAGTTCTCGCCTGAGGAAATCGAGGAGGCGAAGGAGGCCCATGTCGACCTTCACATCGAAAAGGCCGTTCCTGTCATCAGAAGCTCGACTTCCGACAAGGCAATCAAGGAAGTCGTCATAGTCACTCGGCAGAGCAAATTCGACGCTCTCAAGACCGAGATGAACAAAATCGGCGTAACAGGAATGACCGTGAGCCGCGTCATGGGCTGCGGCTTGCAGAAGGGCGCGCCTGAGTACTACCGCGGAGTCCCTGTGGAAATCAACTTGGTTCCGAAGATAAAAGTCGAGATTGTAGTTTCGGAAGTGCCTGTGGAGAAGGTCATCGACTCCGCCCGCAAGGCTCTGTACACGGGCCACATCGGAGACGGAAAAATCTTCGTGCACGATGTGGAGAACGCCGTCAAAGTGCGAACTGGAGAATCTGGCTACGATGCCCTCCAGTCCGAGGACGACTGACAATCCTGTGTTGAATTGATGATTCAGCGTCGTTGACGCTTGATGTTTGCCCCTGCCGATGTGCAACCCCGGTCGGCAGGGGCGTTTTTTCTTCTATATTATTTGCTTTTGCTTCTTTTCATATTCGGAAAGGAAATCCTTCACAGGTTCGCTCCAGCTCTCTTTCGGAAGTTTCTTTCCCTTCTCCAGATAATCCTCGAAAGTATTCTTCATGAAATCCCTCACTTCATCAGCGTCCTCTTCCGAAAAATATTTCTGGTTCCTGAACATGTCGTCCAAAAATTTCCTTGCGTCGTCTTCTGAAAAATATTCTGGATAATTGACCGCGACTAGATAGAGCGCGGCCGGTATGCAGTTCACGCTGTGCTGCTTCACATACAAAACCGAGTCCGCGATGTCGATTGCTCTCTTGTAGAGTTCCGGCCGCCACCTGTCGATTTCTTCCTGCGTGAAGCCCTCGTCGATGAAGAGCTGGCGGTAGAATGCGTAGACCAGCGAGACCGTGGCGATGTGCAGGCTCGGTACGCAGAGAAAATGCGGGTCGAGCGCGTGTATCTGCCTGAATTCCCGCATCTCGTCGTAGTCCGGGCGGTCCGTCGTCGTCAGTCTGAAATGGTAGATTTCCCCGGCTTTGAGGTAGAGCCCACGGAACATCCGCATCCATTTTTTGCAGGCGCGTCCGTACTGCATGAAGCTCAACCGTTCCGCAATCATCTCAAGCGGGCGCACCCAGAGGTTTATGTAGTCCAGGTAGATTGTCACTTTTTCCGGCACGAACGGCACTTTCTTGTCGAGCGGATGATCCACGTGCACGACCGGAATCTTGTAGATGCCGAATTTTTCGAGGAACTGCAGCAGAAAAAATTCTTTTATGATGATGGCGAACGTCTTGAAATTCGTGAAAACCGCAGCCGGGTGGAAAACGTGGTGGAAGTAGGCCAAAAGCGGATTGAAATCCCTGAGAGCCTTGCCTTTGCATTTTTCTATTCTTTTTTCTAGCTTCATCTGAAAATCCCCAAAGAGTATCATTCAATTTAATGATTTTGGAAGAAAACCGCTATAATTAGATGCATGAAAACAAACATTCTTTACGTTCATGGATTCATGGGCAATTCCCGCGGTGGAACTTTTCAGGCGATTGAAGCCTTTTCTTCAAGAATCGAGGACTGTTCGCTGCACACTTTCCAGTTCGACACGCTCCACACGGATGTCGAGGCCACCCAGAAAAAAATCGAGGAACTTTGCGGAAAGTTCGACATAAACCTGCTGGTCGGAGCGTCTTTGGGTGGGTTCTACACGCTTGTCGCCCGCCTTCCTGTCCGCAAAATCGCCATCAATCCGTGCATGGTTCCGTCCGTGGAAATTCCAGCCCTCAAGGACCGGGTGACGGGCGAAAACGTCAAAATCGACCCGAAAGTCGTCTCTGCCTTCAAGATGCTCGAAAAATACGAGCTTTACTCGTCCGCCTTCGGGATTTTCGGCAAGCAGGACCAGACTTTCCATTTCGACGAGAACCACAACTTCTCCCCCTTGTTCAAGAAGATTTTCCACTCGGAAAAGAAGAACTACGCGATGGTCGATGGCCAGCACAGCCTGGAAAAAGAGGAACTTGAGCAGGGCTTTTTTCCGGCCTTGGACTACTTCGGAATAAAACACTCGTAAAAAATGAAAAATTTCTGTCGCTTCCCCATTGACTAAAGTCCCCGGATTTTATAGGATAAATCTATTCCTAACGGGGAATTAGCTCAGCTGGCTAGAGCATCGGCTTTGCAAGCCGAGG